>NZLV01000020.1 GCA_002694345.1 Maricaulis sp. | reverse complement strand
CGAGTTCATCTCCATGATCGGCATCTCGGTGATCTTTGCGATCACGGCCTCCCTCGTTCTGGCCCTGACCGTGGTCAGCGCCTTTGCTGCCTGGTTCGACGATCCGGACCTGGCCCATGCCCCCCGCCGGTTCTGGCGGCATGGTCTGGGAGCCGGCCCGTTCGGCCCGGTCTATCGGCGCCTGCTGGATGCGATCAGCCAGCGTCCCTGGACCGGTCTGGTCGCCGGCATCGTCCTGCCCGTGGCCGGTTTCTTCGCGGCCTCGACCCTGCCGGTCCAGTTCTTCCCGCCCACCGATCGCGACATGTTCCAGATGGAGCTGGAACTGCCTTCGACCGCCTCCCTGGCGGAAACCCGGCGCCAGACCGAGCGCGCCCGCGACTTGCTGATGTCCTATGAGGGCGTCGAACAGGTCAGCTGGGTGATCGGGGAAAGCGCGCCACGCACCTATTACAATGTCGTCGGTAATCGCTCGGACGCGCCCAATTATGCCGCCGGCTTCGTCCGGACATCGTCTGCGGAAGCCACGGCCCGGATCCTTCCTGATCTGCAGCGCCGCGTCATGCAGGACTTCCCGGATGCGCGCTTCCTGACCCTGCCCTTCGAACAGGGGCCGCCCATTCCGGCGCCCATCGAACTGATCCTTGTCGGTCCCGAACTCTCGGAACTGGACCGGTTGGGACATGAAATTCGCGGACTTCTCGCAACCACTCCAACGGTGACCCACACGCTCGCCCTCCTGCAAAGGGGGGAGCCGGTCGCACGCGTCATGGCGGACGAGGCTTCGGCCGAACTCGCCGGTGTTCGCCTCGCAGATCTCGCCAACCGTCTGCGCGGTGACTTTGACGGTGTGATCGGAGGCAGTGTGTTGGAAGGTACGGAAGAACTCCCTGTGCGCGTGATTGCCCAAGATCACCGCCGGGCGAGTCTGGCTTCCGTTTCCGGGTCCCCCCTGGCATCGCCAGGCGCCGACATACTGGCCTCACCGGTCGCGGCGCTTGGCGATGTCACCCTTTCCCCGCAGGTCGCCACCATCCCGCACGAGGACGGGATGCGGGTGAACACGATCTATGCCTATCTCGATCCCTTCACCTTGCCGGCACCCGCCCTGGAGCACTTTTTCTCCGCGCTCGATGCAGCGCAGATCGACCTGCCGCCGGGCTATGAATTGCGCATCGCCGGCGAAGCCGCCGAGCGCGGCAATGCCATGGCCGACCTGTTCGGCACAGCGCTGCCGCTTCTGGTTCTGATGATCGGATCGGTGGTGCTGGCCTTCAACGCTTTCCGTTATGCCGGGATCATCTTTGTCGTCGCCTTCCTGTCGGTCGGGCTGGCCCTGTTCGGGGTCTGGCTGTTCGGTACGCCGATGGGGTTCAATGCCATTGTCGGGTCGATGGGGCTGGTCGGTCTGTCCATCAATGGGTCCATCGTGGTGCTGTCGGCCCTGCGGCATGATGCGGCGGCGACCGCTTTGGAGCCGGGTTCTGTCACCCGCGTGGTGATGGATGCGTCGCGCCATATCCTGTCGACAACCCTGACCACGATCGGCGGGTTCCTGCCCTTGCTGATCTCCGGTGACAGTTTCTGGCTGCCCTTCGCCTCCGCCATGGTGGGCGGTGTTGCGGGCTCGGCCATTCTCGCACTGGTATTTGCGCCGTCCGCCTTCGTCTTCCTGACCCGTCTCTCGCACAAGAGGCGCAAGCTGGCGGACGGATTGCGCCGGGCTGCCGGCAAGGCGAAAGGCTTGCCGGGGCTTGCCGAACAGGCCTAGAGCCAAGTCATGGCAAGAGCGGAGCCTGTCATGGCGCAGCGTCGCGGACCGTGGATCGTCCACGGCACGAAACAGGTCTACCAGAACCCCTGGATCGCGGTCACCGAGCATCCGGTGACCCGTCCCGATGGCCAGCCCGGTCTCTATGGCGTCGTCAATTTCGCCAATCTGGCCATGGCCATCCTGCCGGTCTTCGACGATGGCANCATCATGATGGTCGGCCAGCACCGTTTCCCGCAGGACCGNTACAGCTGGGAAATTCCCGAAGGTGGCGGTCCGCTCAGNGAAGACCCGCTNGCCAGCGCCAGGCGCGAACTGAAAGAGGAAACCGGCCTGACCGCCGGCAACTGGCAGGAAATCCTGCGCATGGACCTGTCCAACTCGGTCACTGACGAGGCTGCCATCGGCTATCTCGCCACCGGCCTTGCCCAGGGCGAGGCGGAGCCGGAAGGCACCGAAGACCTGCAAACCCGGCGCATTTCCTTCCGTGCCGCTCTCGAAGACGTGTCCAGCGGCGCGATATCTGACGCCTTGACGGTAGCGATGCTGCTGCGGGCATACTACATGGCAGTCGAAGGTGAGCTGGATCCTGCGCTCGCCAAGGCGATGTTGGGCCGATAGGCGCAAGGAGAAGAGCATGTCCGTCAAACCTGCGCAGAATACCGTCAGCGCACGCACCGGTGTCGAATCCCTGTGGGCCCGTCTTCGGGTCGAGGCTGCATCGGCCGCCGCGGAAGAGCCGATCCTCGCCAGCTTCCTCAATGCCGCCATCCTGCGGCACGACGAGTTTTCCCATGCCCTGGCCTATCGCCTGGCCGCCAAGATGGCCGACGCCCAGCTCGACATGATGTTGGCCCGCGATGTGGCCGAGGAAGCGCTGGCGGGCGATCCGTCCATCGTGACCAAGGCCGCCGCCGATATGATGGCCGTGGACGAGCGCGACCCGGCCTGCCTCTCCCTTCTCCAGCCCTTCCTCTATTTCAAGGGTTTCCACGCCTTGCAGGCGCACCGGGTCTCGCACTGGCTCTGGCATGAGGGGCGTCAGACCCTGGCCTTCCACCTGCAAAGCCGGGTGGGTGAGCGCTTCGGTCTCGACATCCACCCCGCGGCCCGGATCGGGCAGGGCGTCATGTTTGACCACGCCACCTCCGTGGTGATCGGTGAAACCGCGGTTGTGGGCGATGACTGCTCCATCCTCCACGAGGTGACGCTCGGTGGTACCGGTGCGGCCCACCAGGACCGTCACCCCAAGATCGGCAAGGGCGTCCTGATCGGCGCCGGCGCCCGGGTTCTGGGCAATATCCGCGTCGGCGACGGCGCACGGATCGCGGCCGGGTCGGTGGTGCTCCAGGATGTGCCGGAAGGCTGCACTGTGGCCGGCGTGCCGGCGAAAGTGGTCGGCAGCTGCTGCAAGGAGCCGGCGAAGTCGATGGACCAGAGCATTCCGCCGGGCACCAGCTAGGCCGAACCGGGCGCGCCCAAACACACCCTTTTCCTGACGGGCCGCAGTACAGGCGGCAGCCCTGTACTGGACGCACCCCCCTGCCATGGGGTTAGTTACGGCCAACTTCGAATCCCCCAAGCGGAGGCTATCGCCCGTGAACAAGAACATGACCCAGCTCGAAGCCGCGAAGCTTCAGATGTTCCTTCAGGCCAAACTGAATCCGGAACTCGTCGTGCAATGCCGCAACCGTCCGGACGAGTGCGCCGAAATCCACATTGGTGATGAATGCCTGGGCGTGGTCTCCAAGATCATCGATGAGGGTGAAACCTCCTACTCCTTCGAGATCACCATTCTGGACATCGACCTGGAAGATCTTTGATCGATCCGGCCACGCCAGTCCTGGATCTCCGTTCGGTGGGCAAGACCTATCCGGGCGGCGTCGAGGCGGTCCGGGATGTGTCCCTGACGCTGGAGCGTGGCCAATTGCTCGCCCTGACCGGTGAATCCGGTTGTGGCAAGACGACCCTGCTGAAACTGATCAACCGCCTGGAGGATGCTTCGGGCGGTTTGATTTTGTACGAGGGCGAGGACGTTGCGGGACTGGATCCGGTCCAGCTGCGCCGCCGGATCGGCTGGGTCATGCAGGGCGATGGCCTTTTCCCGCATCTCACCGTTCGCGAGAATGTCGCGCTCATCCCCGGCTTGCTCGGCTGGGGCACGGACCGGACCACGGGCCGGGTCGACGCATTGCTCGATCTGGTCGGTTTGCCGGCGGCCGACTATGCCGAACGCTATCCGTCCGAACTTTCCGGCGGCCAGCGCCAGCGGGTCGGCTTTGCCCGGGCTCTGGCCGGTGAGCCGGATCTCATCTTGATGGATGAGCCCTTTTCCGCGCTCGATCCGATCACGCGGGACAGTCTGCAGCAGGAATTCCGCGATCTTCAGGCCCGTCTCGGTTTCTCGGCCGTCATGGTCACGCACGACATGGCCGAGGCCCTGATCATGGCGGACCAGATCGCGGTCATGCAGGACGGGGCGATTCTCCAGCAGGGCACGCCGGTCGATCTGCTCGAAAGCCCGGCCAGCGCGTATGTGACCGGGCTGCTGGAAACGCCGCGACGTCAGATGCGGGCGATCCGGGAGCTGGGCGCATGAATGCGAATCTCGCCGAACGCCTGGCCGAACTGCCGCACCTTCTGTCCGCTCATGTGATTCTGTCGATGACGGCGCTGGCCTGCGGCATCGCGGTCAGTGTCCCGCTGGGCGTCCTGGCCGCCCAACGTCCGGGCCTGTCCGCGGTGACGCTCAATATTGCCAGCGTCATCCAGACGATTCCCGGTCTGGCCCTTCTGGCCCTGATGGTCCCGCTTCTGGGCGGAATGATCGGCTTCTGGCCCGCTTTTCTGGCTCTCCTTCTGTACTCGCTCCTGCCCATCCTGCGAAACACGATCGTCGGACTGCAGGGAATCGAACCGCAGATCCGGGAGGCCGCGCGGGGAATCGGCATGACCGACACGCAGCGGCTCTGGCAGATCGAACTGCCGCTGGCCTTGCCGGTGATTGTTGCGGGTCTGCGGACGGCGACGGTCTGGGTAGTCGGCGCCGCGACACTGGCGACACCGGTCGGTGCGGCCAGTCTGGGCAATTACATCTTTGCGGGCCTGCAGACCCGCAATTGGCTGTCTGTCCTGTTCGGCTGCCTGTTTGCGGCCGGCCTGGCGATCGTGCTGGATCAGGCGATTCGCTGGCTCGAGATTGCGGCGCGGGATCGCCGCCGCGGTCTGGCGCTGGGTGTCGGCCTGTTCCTGGCCTTGCTGATCAGCGTGTCTGTCCTGCCCCGATTTGTCAGCTGGTCGCCGGAAGCGGAGATGACCGTCCAGGTCGAGACGGTTGCGGCAACCGGCATTGTCGGCGAGACCGTTGTGGTCGGCGCCAAGGCCTATACCGAGCAGTATATTCTCGCGTCCCTCATGCAGCGCCGCCTCGAATCGGCCGGCGCCCGCGTCGAGCGTCTCGACAATCTGGGCTCGACCATCGCCTTTGACGCGGTGCGAACCGGTGAGATTGATGTCTATGTCGATTTTACCGGCACGATCTGGGCGACGGTGATGAACCGGCCCGAACCGATCGACCGCCATCTCATGTTCACCGAAATGTCCGCCTGGCTCTGGCAGGAGCATGGAATCATGACGCTGGGGCGGCTGGGCTATGAAAATGCCT
>NZLV01000019.1 GCA_002694345.1 Maricaulis sp. | reverse complement strand
CAATGACCAACCGCCTCACCACCCGTTTCGCGGAGCTGTCCGCCTATAATCGTGCCGGTTTCGTCGCCTATATGATGGCCGGGGATGGCGACAGCCAGGCCCTCTTGAATGCCCTGCCGGCGGCTGGCGCCGATGTGATCGAGCTGGGCATGCCCTTTACCGATCCGATGGCCGATGGCGCGGCGATCCAGGCCTCCGCCCTGCGCGCGCTGGAAGCCGGCATGACGCTGAAGAAGACGCTGGAACAGGCCGCCACCTTCCGCAAGACCGACAAGACCACGCCGATCGTGCTGATGGGCTATGCCAATCCGATCCACCATATGGGCTGGGACAAGTTCGCCAAGGCGGCCGGCAAGGCCGGTGTCGACGGGCTGATCTGTGTCGACGTGCCGCCGGAAGAGGATGAGGAACTCCGCACCGCGCTGGACAAGCACGGCATCGCCCTGATCCGCCTCGCCACGCCGACGACCGACGACAAGCGTCTGGCCACCGTGGTCGCCAATACGGCGGGTTTTGTTTATTACGTTTCCACGACAGGCGTGACCGGAGCCGGCACCGGAGCCGTCACCGAAGTCAGCGAAGCGGTGGCCCGGGTCCAGAAAGCCTCGGGTCTGCCGGTCGCCGTGGGCTTCGGTGTACGCGAACCGGAACAGGCCTCGGCCATTGCGAAACATGCTGACGCTGTGGTTGTCGGCTCGGCGATTGTCGACGCGATGCACGAAGGTGGTGTCACTGGCGCGACAGACTTGGTAAAGCGCCTGTCTTCTGCGGTTCACACCGCGCGCCGCTAGCGGCAACAGACAGCATCAGGGCTTTGGGGGCCTTTGATAATGAGTGAACAGGATTCAGGCATGAACTGGCTGACCAAGATCACCCCTCCGGGGATGTCGAAAATCTTCTCCAAGCGGGACACGCCTGACAATCTCTGGGTCAAATGCCCCAAAACCGGTGAAATGGTCTTCCACAAGGATCTGGAAGCCGGTCTTTTCGTGACCCCGGGCGGTCACCACATGCGCATCGGCCCGTCCTGGCGCTTCCAGTTCACCTTCGATGGTGAGTTCAAGGAACTGGACACGCCGGAAGTGCCGCGCGACCCGCTCAAGTTCAAGGACGACAAGCCCTACACGTCGCGCATCCAGGCGGCGCGCAAGAAGACCGGCCGTGATGACGCCATGGCGATCGCCGTCGGCCAGATCGGTGGGCTGGAAAGCGTTGTCCTGGTCCAGAATTTCGCCTTCATGGGCGGCTCGCTCGGCATGGCGGCCGGCGAAAGCTTCATCACCGCGGCCGAGGAAGCGGTGAAGCGCAAGGCCCCGCTCGTCATCTTCACCGCCGCCGGTGGCGCGCGCATGCAGGAAGGCGCCCTGTCGCTGATGCAGATGCCGCGCACCACGATCGCCGTGGAGATGATGCGCGAAGCCGGCCTTCCCTACATCGTCGTGCTGACCGACCCGACCACGGGCGGCGTCACCGCCTCCTATGCCATGCTGGGTGATGTCCACATCGCCGAGCCGGGTGCCCTGATCGGTTTCGCCGGTCCGCGCGTTATCGAACAGACGATCCGCGAGAAACTGCCGGAAGGCTTCCAGCGCTCCGAATACCTGCTGGAAAAGGGCATGGTCGACAAAGTCGTGCATCGTCGCGACATTCCGGCTACACTGGCCCGGCTTCTGAGGGTCATGATGAAACGTCCGGGATCCACCGTTCGCGCCAGTCTGACACCGCCGCCCGCTGACCATGTGGTCACCGACGGGGGTGGCCATTAGCACGCGCCGTCAGGACGTTGATGACGCGCTGGCGCGCCTCGCGCGCCTGCATCCCAAGAAAATTGACCTCTCCCTGGGCCGTCTCCAGCGTCTGCTGACGGCCCTCGGCAATCCGCAGGACAACCTGCCGCCGACGATCCATGTCGCCGGCACCAACGGCAAGGGCTCGACCTGCGCCTATCTGGCCGAGATGGCGCGCACCAATGGCGAGCGCGTCCATATCTACACATCGCCCCATCTGGTCGATTTCAACGAGCGGATCCTGCTCGATTCCACACCGGTCGACGACCAGACGCTGATCGAGGCCTTCGCGCGCTGTGAAGCGGCGAATTTCGGCGAACCGATCACTTTTTTCGAGATCACCACAGCGGCCGCCCTCCTGCTCTTTTCCGAACATCCCGCAGATCGCCTGATCCTCGAAGTCGGGCTGGGCGGGCGCTATGACGCGACCAATGTCATCGGCAAGCCGGCCCTCACCGTGATCACCCCGGTCTCCATGGACCATCAGGAATTCCTTGGCAGCGACATCGCCACCATCGCGCGCGAAAAGGCCGGCATCTGCAAGTTCGGCGTACCGGTTGTGATCGGCAATCAGAGCGACGAGGCCGAGACCGCCATCCTCGAAGAGGCCCGCAAGGTCGGCGCCCCGCCCTGGGTGTGGGGCCGCGATTATAATGCCTACATGCAGCACGGCCGTCTGGTCTATGAAGACGAGACCCGCGTCTGGGACCTGCCCGCCCCTGGCCTGCTTGGCCCGCACCAGATCATGAATGCCGGCGCTGCCGCCGCCTGCGCGGCCGTGCTGAACTGGCCGGAAAGTGCGGCCGCCGGCGGTATCGCCAATGCCAGCTGGCCGGCCCGCCTCCAGAACATCACCCGCGGTCCGCTGGGCGAGATCGCGGCCAAGGTCGGGGCCGAGCTCTGGCTGGATGGCGGCCATAACGAAGCTGCAGCCAAGGCGCTCTCCCATGCCCTCGCCGACATGGACGAGCGGGATGAACGCCCGCTGGTCATCATTGCGGGCTTCTCACCCAACAAGGATGTGAAAGCCTGGTGCCAGCAATTCGCCGGCCTGGCCCGGCGCATGATCGCCGTGGAGTTCCGGTCCGGACGCGGTGGCTCGCAATCGGTCCAGGATGTCATCGCAGCGGCCAAGGCGGCCGGACTGCATGCCGATGCCGCCGGCGGACTGATCCCGGCCATGAAAAATGCCGCCCGGGAACACCCGGCCCCGCGCATCCTGATCGGCGGTTCGCTCTATCTCGCCGGCGAGGCTCTCGCCCTCGGCGATGCTCCGCCCCACCGCACGCCGGGCTAGCCGGACATCATTGCCTCGAACCTCATGTCCGCTAGAATGACACCGGTTTCCATATCGGGGAGGGTGACATGAAACCGGTAATCGCAAGCGGACCGACCGCCCTTTTCCTGACAGGCCTTTTCCTGACCGCCTGTGCGCCAGACACGGATACAGCCGCACCGGCGCCGGCCCGGCCCATGGTCGTCGTCGACCAGAATGACGTCATCCGCGAGGAAGCCCCGCCGCACGGGGCCATCGGCATGAGCACGGCTTACCGGATCTCCGACGTCGCGCCGGGTCGGGCCATGGAATTCCGCATCCGGACCCTGCACCCCGGCGCCGCGATCGGGCTCCACCCGATCTCCCATGACGAGGTCTATTACGTCGTGTCCGGAACCGGCGACGTCACATCGGACGGTGAAACCGCCCGCATGACGGCGGGCATGGCCGCCTATCTCTATGACGGCGCGGAAGTCGGCATTGTCCAGATCGGGGAGGAACCACTCACCCTGATCATCGCCTATCCGCTGGCCGAACGCCGCCCGGAGTGAGACCCAAGAAAAACGGGCGCCCAAGGGCGCCCGTCTGTCATTCCGCAATGGGAGAACGCCCTAGAGGCTGTCCTTGACCCATTCGGAGATCTTGCCCTTGGCCATGGCACCGATCTTGGTGGAGACGACCTGGCCGTCCTTGAAGATCATCATGGTCGGGATGCCGCGCACTCCGTACTTGCCCGGCGTCATCGGATGGTCGTCGATATTCACCTTGGCCACGGTCAGCTCGCCGGCCATCTCGTTGGAGATCTCTTCAAGCGCCGGGGCGATCTGTTTGCACGGCCCGCACCATTCCGCCCAGAAGTCCACAAGGACCGGGCCGGAGGCATTGATAACGTCGCTTTCGAAGGATTCATCGCTGACCGCTTTGGTCGCCATGTGACACTCCTTTGGTTCGGGCTGCATGAGACAGTACCGGCATGCCGGACTGGTGTGATGGCGCGTCAGGTAAGGAGCGCCGGTGCGTCCGTCAAGCGTTTGCGCCCTGCAACACGCTATCCATCACCTCATCTGCCACTTCCATGAGCCGTGCTGCATCGGTCCAGAGCAGGGCGCAACGTACCGTTTTTCCGGGGTGAACCGCTCTCAACAGCTCGCGATAGGTCGCCAGCTGACCGATATACACTTTCGCCACCGCAGCAACATCATCCGGCGGGGGACGATTGGTCTTGTAGTCGATGATCTGGACTTCCGTGTCGGTCACCACGAGCCGGTCGACCTGGCCGCGCACGATGACCTGGCCCGGCAATGTCTCGGCCCGGCCCACCAGGGAAACCTCGGCCCGGCTACCCGGTCCGAACAGCGGGGCAAAGTCGGGATGGTCCAGAATGCCCAGCGTTTCCTCGATCATCACCCGCCGCGCCTCATCATCGAAGTCGGGCTGGGCCGACACGAAGCGCTCGGCCGCCTCGCGCCGCCGCTCACGCGGCAGATCGGGCAGGGTCTGCAGGAGTTTGTGGATCACATCGCCGCGACGGAAGCGATAAGCCCCCGGATCGGACAGGGGCGACAATACGGCCGGCTCGAACCCGCCTTCCTCATCGCCCAGGAAGCTGGACGGGGCCACACCGCGGACACCGGATTGCTCGGTCCGGGCCGGGACACGCGCCCAGGCGGGCAGGTCCGGCGTCTGCCCTGAACGCCGCACAGCCGCGCCCAACGCGGCAGGCTCGGGCCCGAAACGCCGCCCCGGTTCGGCATCCGCGTCCAACCTGCTGACGGGGGACGCCATCGCCTCCCAGTTCTCACCGGTCCAGGCCTCGTTCAGCCGGGCATACCAGCTGTCCTCATCCACACGGCCACCATTGGCAGAGCTGGAATGCTTCCAGCCCGCCACGACGAGCCGGTCACGGGCGCGGGTCAGAGCGACATAGAGAAGACGGCCATGCTCGGCCTGGGCCTTGTCATCGCCCCATTGCCGAAGGGCGGCGATGTCCGGCGGATCATCCGCCTTGCGCTGCGCCCAGACCAGGCCGGTCTCATCATGCTTGAGGATCGGATCCTTGCGCGTCCTGGTCGGCGAGCGCGTGGTGTCCGGCAGATAGACAACCGGCCATTCCAGCCCTTTGGAGGCATGCACTGTCATGACCTGGACTTCATTGCGGCCCTGGCTCATCTCGCGCTTGAGCTGGCTTTCCTCGCGTTCGATCCCCGCCACGAAACTGGCCAGCGCTCCGCCACCCTCGGTCTCGTGCTTGAGGGCCCGGGCCAGGAATTCCTCGAGCGGATCGCGCGCCTCCTCACCCAGCCGGGCAAACACCCGCGCCCACCGGGTTTCTCCGGTCGGGGTTCGCGCATTGAGGAAGCTGGCAAATACGTCGTACAGCCGCTCACTGTCCGCCCGGTCGCGGAACAGGGCCAGCGCCTCCCGGGCCTCGGCAAAGACCGGAAGATCACACGTGAACAAGGCCGCCCACAGCCCGCCCCGGCGCTTCGACTTGCGCAGCCGGGTCAGCGCCATCAGCTCCTCATCCCCGATCTTCGGCGTGTCCGTATCGATCGGATCGAACAAGGGCGATTTGAGAACCTCGGCCAGGGCCAGATCATCCCCCGGCGTCAGCGCGAAGCGCGCCAGAGCCAGCATGTCTTTCACGGCGGTCTGGTCCCGCAGCACCATGCGGTCCGCTCCGGCCACAGGCACACCCTGCAGCTTGAGCTGACGGATCATCTCCTCGAAGAAACCGCCCGTACGCCGCCAGACCAGAATGGCAATATCGCCGGGCGTCACCGGCCGCGGGGCAAACCCGTCCGGCCCTTCTTCCCAGACCGCATCACCACGCGCGATCCGCGTGCGAATGTCCGCGGCCAGATTGGCCGCCAGCCGGTCGATGGCACTGCCCCAGGGCCGCTGGTCGACCGGGTCGAAAATGGAGGTTTCCTCCACCTTCTCCGGCATGGGGACAGGCGGCCAGAGCTCCACACAGCCGGACATGCCGACCCGGGCCGCCCGGTGTGACTGATAGTGGGAGAAGGGACGCACGCCTTCCGGCGCCTGGAATTTGGTCTCCGTCCCGCTCGCCAGTGCTTCGCGCGCAAAGGCCTGGTCGACCGCCGCAAGGATTTCCGGGGCCGATCGGAAGGAAACATTCAGGCCCGGCCGCTCGAACCGCAGACCGGCTGCCGCCGCGGCCTGTTCCAGCCAGCGGCCTTCAGCCACAAAACGCGCCGGTTCCGCTCCCTGGAAGGAATAGATCGACTGCTTCTCATCACCGACGATGAACAGGGTCCGGTCAGCCGCCTTGGCGCCTTCCCCCGCGAAGTATTCAGAGGTCAGGCCACGGATCATGTCCCATTGCCGCGGTGCCGTGTCCTGGGCCTCGTCGATCAGTGCATGCGACAGCGTGGCATCCAGTTTGAAGCCGACCCAGCCGGAGAACGGATTGTCCGGTTGCAGGAGATCACCCGCCAGCCGGATCAGATCGTCAAAATCCAGCGCCCGCCGCCGGGCCAGTTCATCCTCATAGGCCGCGACGAAATCCCCTGCGATCCGCAGAGCCACGGCACTGGCCTCTGCCAGAACCGCCGCCTTCACCAAATCCCGCGCCGCCTCCATGCGCACCTGTTCGGCTTCCAGCAAGGGCTTCACCGACGGGGCGAGCTTGTCCACCTTGGCCGTGGCCACGCTCTTCACAGGTGTGCCGTCACCGGACTTGATGAACAGGGCCGGCAGATAAAGATCAAACGCCTGGGCCGCATCGTCAGCCGCCAGCGCTGCCTGAAGGATCTCGCCCCGCGCGATGTCGGTCTTGCTGCCTTCATGGATCAAGGCATGCGCTGCGGCCTCCAGCTCGGCTCGCGCTGCAGCCTGCCAGGCCTCCGCCTTCACCGAACCGGCATCCTGCCCCTGGCTCAGACCCATCGCGTCATAGAGCGTGGTGATCAGCGGCTGGACATCGCCGCCCACCGCCTCCACCCGGTCCCGCAGATGATGCCGGTTGAAGCGGGCCCAGTTCATCAGCTGGGCGAACGCATCCGGCCCGCCCGTCCTGAGGACAAGATCAATCTCGTCCGGTCCCATGCGGGACAGGACCTTGCGGCGGACCACGTCCACGCAGGCCTCCGCCTCGCTGTCATCCAGCGTCGAAAAACCCGGCGGCGCGCCGGCCTCCAGCGGGAAACGGCGCAGCAGGCTCTCGCAGAAGGCGTGGATGGTCTGGACCTTCAACCCGCCGGGCGTCTCCAGTGCGCTGGCAAACAAGCGCCGGACCTTGTCGATCTCCCCGGGGCGCGGATCCCGGCCGGTCAGCTTGCGGAAATCCGCTTCCAGCGCCGCGGTCTCCATCATCGACCAGCCACCCAGACGGGCGAAGAGACGGTCCTTCATCTCTGCCGCCGCGGCCTTGGTGTAGGTCACGCACAGGATCTGCTCCGGCGGCACATCGCGAAGCAGGAGATTGACGACCCGGTCCACCAGGACCCGGGTCTTGCCCGACCCGGCATTGGCTTCCACGAACACGCTGGCATCCGCATCCGCCGCCAGGGTCTGCGCCCGGGTTGCGGCGATCTTGATGTCCTCGTCGAATCCCGGCTCGATCATGATCCGCCCTCCGAACCCTCGGCATCGCTGGCGGCGCTCGCCCATTCCCCGCGCCGGGCGAGATGGTCGAAATCCCCGTAATCATTCTTGTACTGGGCGCGAACCTGGCTCTCATAGGGCATCGTTTCGTCATCGAAACGAGCAATCCAGCGGGTCAGATCATCCACCGCAGCCTCGGCCAGCGAGAGCGCATCCTCACCGGCCTTGTCCTTGTCGACGCGCACCGCCTTGCCGCCTTCCGCATTGCCGGGCAGGCGGACGTAATAGAGCCCCGCCGGCGGTCCTTCCGCGAGGTCGGGGAAGACACCCGCCCGCATCGCCATCGCCGCCGTCAGGGGCAATTGCGGATCAAACCCGGCGGTGACCTCCTTGGGCGAGGCGCTCGATCCGGTCTTGTAGTCGATCGCATCCAGCCGGCCATCCGCCGTGCGGTCAAACCGGTCCGCCCGGCCCGTCAGCGTGAACCCGGCGTGTGGTCCTTGCAGGTCCATCTTGCCCTTGATCTCGACCCGTTCCAGTCGGGTCTTGATGCCCTGGCGATGCTGTTCCCATTGGACCAGCCAACGCGCAGCGCGCCGGAACCGGCCCAGTTCGACCCCCATTTCCTCCGGCGAAAAGCCCAGCTTTTCCAGAGGCATTCGAGCGGCTGCCACCAGGTCCTCAACGGCGCTGTCCGGGATACCGTCTGCCCAATCCGGCACCACCGCTTCCAGCGCCTCATGCAAGGCAGTCCCCCGCTCGCGCGCACCCGGCGGCATGTCGGCCGGGTCAAGCCGGCGCAAACCCAGGATATGACGGGCGAAAATCGAATAGGGGTCACGTACCCAGGTCCGGATTTCCGTGATCGACAGGGCCCGCGGACGCTCGTCGACCGGCGGCGTCGGCGCCGGTCGCGGCGCCGGGCGCGGATCACATCCGGGATCATCCAACTGTCCTGCCAGGGCGAGATAATCCTGTTCCGGCGCCAGGGCCCGGGCTGCCGCCTCGGATCCCAAGGCACCATCGGTCAGGGTTTTCAAGCGCCACACCCAGCGTGACGCCACGGTCGGCGCCCCATCCGCCCGGGCAGCCCGGGTCAGGATCACATCCGGCGCGGCCGCAAGCTGGGAAAAGTCATGGGCGGCAAGGCCATAGCGCTGTTCGGGAACGCCCAGTTTCGCGGCGATCCGCATCTGCCGGGAGAGCCAGGGATCAGCACCCGGCGCATTCGGCCACACCCCTTCATTCAATCCGGCCAGCACCACCCGGTCCGCCGTGATCAGGCGCGCTTCCAGCGGCCCCAGCACCTGCAGGCGCGGATGCACACCCAGTTTCGGCGGCACGCGGCGCTTGCCGATCAATTCCTTCACCGTGGCGGCATAGTCCGCCAGCCGCATCGGCGGCAGACTCTCGCTTTCCTCCAGAAGGGCCCGGACAAGACCGGCGGCCGCTTCACCACCCTCACCGCCCCACAGGCCCGGCTCGGCCCCGACCGACAGGTTTTCCGCCGCCTCGGCGTGCCGGCGGGCCCAGTCTGCCGCCGGGAGTTCCTGCTGGCTCAACAAGGGGGTGAGCGCCTCGTCCTGGCGGTCCAGAACCTCGTGGATGAAGGCCTTGTCCGCGTCGAACAGGTCGACAAACCGCCCTTCAATCCTTGCCCGCACCGCTGCGAAATCCCGACCGGGTCGCGCGCCCCGCAGGGCTTCCGCCTCGAACTTGCCCAGCACGGTGTGCACGGCGCCACGCGCGCGCCCGGCCGTAAAGAGCGGAGACCCCCACAGGGCTGTCAGCGCCACGACACTACCGGGATCCAGGGCCACATCCAGCAGTCGCGTCAGGAAGGCCCCGGCCGGGGTTTCGGCCAGGGACGCGCCCCCTGAATCATCCAGTCGCACTCCGAAGCGGGACATTTCAGCCGCCACACGCCGCGCCAGGGCGCGATCCGGCGTCACCAGAATGGCCGTCTTTTCGGGGTCCTCGAGCGTTTCCCGCAGCAAGAGGGCGCAGACCCTGGCTTCAGTCAGCGCATCCGGCGCCTCAATCAGGGACAGCCCGTCCAGGCCGGTCTCGACCACATCCTCGCCATAGCGTTCGCGCAGCTTTTCCAGACGCCCGATCCAGGCATCGGTCGTCTTCGCCGGACGCAGGGTCTCCGCAATCAGGTGACGGCGGGGCCGGCCCGCCGCCTCGGACTCGGACACGCCGGGCCAGGGACGAACGCCATGGCCGGGCTGGTCAGCCACCTCGAGCGTTTCCACAAAGGCTTTCATTGCCCATTGCGGGTGGTCCGGACCAATCCCGTTCCAGGCCGCATCATCGCAATCCCCGTCAAAGCCGGGCAGGACGACAGCGCCCTTGGGCAATTGCGCCACAACGGCCATAAGATCCCGCGCCGCCGGGATCGAGCCGGTCGACCCGATGGCCAGCACCGGATGCCCGGGCGGATGAAGCGTCCAGCGTTCGGTCAGGGCGCGCAGGACCAGGCTGCGCCGGGCCGCCGCATCACTCAAACCCAGCTCAGCCAGGCGCGCGGGCCAGGCCTGCTGCACGATGTCGAGAAACTCGATCGCTTCGCGGCGATCTGCCGGCAGATGCTCGCGCAGGGCCTCATCGATCTTGGAGAGGTCGGCCGCGTCCTCGGTGGCGATATCGTCCAGCAGGGCGGCCAGCGGCTCCGCCAGCGCCAGGGCACCACCGACACCGATGGGACGGCCCAGCGCCGTTTCCTTGGCCAGGATCAGGCGCGCCAGTTCGAACTTGCGGCGCAGGGGCGAGATCGACGGCGGAGCAATTCCGGCCAGTTCGCCCGGTTCAAAGGGCGGATCGTCAACATCGACATCCCCGATCGGCCGGATCAGGGGCAGCAGGGCAACACCGCTGCCAGCCTCCTCGGCGAGAATGTCCCCCAGGGCTTTGGCGGCCCGGCGGGTCGGGGTCAGGATCAGGAAATCGGTGAGCGCATCCGGATTGCGGGCGACATCGAATTCCTCGCGCAATTGTCGCGCGATCTTGCGCAGGAAATCATCCTGCGGCGGCAGGGTGAACAGGCGTGGTGCCGGCGTATCGAAGATCCGGTCACTCACCCGGACAGGCGCGCTTCCGCCTCGGACACGGCAACAGGATCGCCGACATGCATCCAGAAACTGTCCATGACCAGTCCGTGCAGGCGACCGGCCGCAGCCAGCTCCTTCCAGACGTCCATCATGGAAAAACGGACCGGTTGCCGANCGTCCAGAACGGNCGGGTTCAGNATCTGCACCCCGGCATAGGCATAGGGCGCCGCCGGNGCNNCNCCGCGGAAACGAAGCCGTCCATCCGGCTCCAGAAAGGCGTCACCCGCCCCGTCAAANCCCAGGGTTCGCTCCATCGGAGCGAGCAGAAGGAGCGCATCCATCCGNNCCGGGTCCCAGGCGTCCTGGAGCCGATCCAGTTCGCGCTCGCCTTCATCCACCCAGATCGCATCGATGTTGGAGATAAAGAACGGGTCAGGCCCCAATTGGGGAAGCGCCTTCACGACACCACCGCCCGTCTCCAGGACTTCATCGCGTTCGTCGGAGATGGACAGGGCCGGAGCGCCGGGCCGTGCGCCCAGATGGGCTTCCATCAGATCGGCGAAATGGTGGATGTTGACGACACACCGCTCCACGCCACTGGCGGCGAACCGGTCCAGCGCCCAATCCAGCAGAACCCGTCCGTGGACTTTCACCAGCGCCTTCGGCCGGTCGAGGGTCAGGGGGCGCATGCGCGTCCCCAATCCTGCCGCCAGGGCCATGCCGGTGGTGATCCGCGTCATTTGTGGGCATCCAGAAGGACGGCACCGGCATGGGTCTTGATCCAGAGATTGAGCTCCATCAGCGCCGGGTGCTGGAGATCGGCGACAAAGTGCCGGGCCACGCGGGGCAGGAGGTCGAGATAGCGCTGCTTGCCGTCGCGAACCGCCAGCCGCACGAAAATGCCGAGGATCTTGGCATTCCGCTGGGCGCCAAGGACCGCATAGGCCGCGTCGAATCCGGCGCTGTCGGCAATCCCGGCCTTTTCCACGAAACGGGCCTTGAGCGGAATCGCGAGCTTGCGGTCCACATTGCGACGGGCGTCTTCCAGCAAGGAGACCAGATCATAGGCCGGATGCCCGATGAGCGCGTCCTGGAAGTCGAGCAGACCCAGAGCCGCCTCCCCGTCCCGGTCCGGCAGATGCAGCAGGTTTTCGGCATGAAAGTCGCGCAGGACCAGACCCGGCGCGCAGGATTCAAGGCGCTTGAAGGCCGCCGTCCACAAACGGACCCACTCGGCGCGGGCCTCGTCATCCAGCTCAACACCGGCATGGCGGGCCAGATACCATTCCAGGAAGAGATCGGCCTCCGCCATCAGGGCCGTGTCGTCATAGGCCAGGAGCGGCCAGTCTTCACCACCGGCCGAGACATGGTCGCCAAACGTGCTGCGATAGATCGCCGCCAGGACATCCACGGCCAGCGCGTAGATCGTGCCCTCGTGCAATTGCTGCGGAATGAGCCGGGCGATCAGATCATCGCCGAGATCCTCCAGCACCAGAAATCCGTGCTCGAAATCCGAAGCCAGGATGCGCGGTGCGGAGAACCCCCGCTCGCACAAGGCGTTCGCCAGACCGGCAAAGGCGGCAAGATTGGACCCGGCCAGCCGTGCCAGCGCATTATAGCCCAGCTGGGCTCTCTCTGCGGGCGAAGCCTCTGGCGGGCAAAGCGGGGCCTCGGCCGCCGCCGGTGCGTCCATCAGCATGGCGGTCCGGTCCGCGTCCACGAGGCGGATATAGCGGCGCGTCGAGGCGTCACCGGGCAACGGCTCTCGCCGGGCCTGGCCCCAACCTGAATTTTCCAGAAAGGTGTCCATCGCCGAAGCGCGATCAGATGTCGTCAATGCGGGTCTCCCACCGTCCAAATCCCGTTAGCCGGGCTTCTCGGCCTGTCGGGGAACCCTCCAATGTTTCGAGCCGGATTTCCAGCCGGTCGGGCGGCAAATGCTCACCGAGCCGGTCCGGCCATTCCACCAGGCAGACCGCCATGTCGAACGCGTCTTCCAGGCCCAGCTCTTCCAGCTCGGAAGCGTCCTCGATGCGGTAGAGATCAGCATGCCAAAGCTCTCCGCCGTCCGGCAGGTCATAGGTCTGCACGATCGTGTAGGTCGGGCTGGGCGCATCATCCACGCCGCAAAGAGCGCTGATCACGCCGCGCGCGAGCGTGGTTTTACCTGTCCCCAGATCGCCCGTGAGCAGGATCACATCTGCGGCACCCAAATGCGCGGCGAGACGCTGCGCAAAGCTGTATGTAGCGGCCGGATTCTCAAGCCTGACTGAGCGCATCATCCCCTCGCCCTGCCGGCCATGCCCCGCCAATCCCTTGGCGGGCAATGACGCTGAATCTTGACTCATTCATGAACACTGTTCATTTCCCCAAGGGTCCACGGAGTTAAGCATGCCGAAGATTACCTATATCGAGTTCAACGGAAACGAGCACGAAATCGACGTCCCCAACGGCCTGTCGGTGATGGAAGGCGCTGTGCGCAATCTTGTTCCCGGCATTGATGCCGATTGCGGTGGCGCCTGCGCCTGCGCGACCTGCCATGTCTATGTTGATCCGGCCTGGACCGACAAGACCGGCTCCCGCGAGGCCATGGAGGACTCCATGCTGGATTTCGCCGAGCATGTTCAGGACAATTCCCGCCTGTCCTGCCAGATCAAGGTGACCGATGAGCTGGACGGCCTGGTCGTCCGCATGCCGGAACACCAGGGCTGATCAATCCTGATTGAGCGTGACCGGGGTCAGGCCGTACCAGCCTTGACCTTGCCGGTCAGACCCAGCTCCGGCGGCACCGCATCACCATGCGGTTCACGTGGCAGGTGACAAGCGACATGCGTGCCATTGCCCGGCTCGGACTGGAGTTCGACCCAGCCGCCATGCAGCTCGGCAATCTCTTTCACGAGCGCCAGACCCAGCCCGGCTCCGCCGCGTTCGCCGCGTGAGAAGCGCTCGAACACGCTGGCCTGCTTTTCCGGGGCGATCCCCTCGCCATCATCCTTGACCCACAGGGTCAGCTCGTCGGCATCACCGCGTGCGCCAATGGTGACATGGCCTTCCACCTGGACGTGGCGGATGGCGTTGGACAGCAGGTTCATGGACACCTGCTTGAGGCGATTGCGGTCGGCACGCAGCAGGCCGAGCTCGGCATCCACCGCGACTTCCAGCTTGATCTTGTGATGATCGGCGCGCGCCTGGACCAGTTCTGCCGCCTCGCGGACGACATCCCCCAGATCCACATCACCCAGATCCAGTTCCAGCTGACCGGCATCAATGGCTGCGACATCGAGGATGTCATCGACCAGCTTGGCCAGATGCTCGGCGGCCTGCTGGATCGCGCTCATCGGTTCTTTCTGGCGATCGGACAGCTCACCGGCAAAGCCCTGGGCGAGCATGTCGGCATAGCCATTGATCGTCGTGAGCGGCGTGCGCAGCTGATAGGAGACGTGCTCGACGAATTCCGTCTTGATCCGCTCCGAGGTTTCCAGGGCCTCGGCGCGCTCGCGCAGGGCTTCCTCGATCCGACGGCTGTCGGTGACATCATCCCAGCAGATCAGCGTTGCACCATCCGGCAGCGGCCGCGTCAGATAGGTCAGAACACGACCGTCGGACCGGCGCATTTCCCCGGTCACCTGTTTGCGGGCCTGCGGGCTGGGATCGGTGACGCGACCCTTGATATCAGTCCAGACCCGGTCATCCGCGAACAAGGCGGCACAGGTCTCGGCCACGGCATCAAATTCCGGCTGCCCGTCCAGTTCCACGGCTTCGAAACCCCACAGGTCCTCAAAGGCATTGTTGTGGAGTTGCAGGCGGCCATTCGCCCCGAACACGGCAACCGCCTCGTGCAGCTTGTCGAGCGTGGCCCGCTGCACATTGATCAGCGTGTTGTAGCGCGCCGTCAGCGCCATCTCGTCGGTCTTGTCCTCGAAGATGAGCATCAGACCACCCAGCGGGTGACGCTGGCGGGCAACCCGCAGCGTCCGGCCATCAGGCAGCGGCCAGAGTTCGTCCGGCGTCTCCTCGGTGGACGGCTGGTCATAGCGGGCCAGTTCATGCGACTTCCAGTCCGCGAAATCGGCCTGTTCCGGCAGGAGGCGTTTCTCGCGCATCCGGTCCAGGAACTGGCCATGGGCCGGGCGGTCATTGAGCCAGGCATCATCCAGCTTGAACAGGCGCGAGAAGGCCGTGTTGTAGAAGTTGAGACGCTGGGACCGGTCGAACACGACGACGGCTTCCGCCATGTGGTTGAGCGTTTCGTCATGGGCCCGGCGGAAGCGTTTCAGGGCCGCCTTGGCTTCTTCGCCCTCGGTTACATCAATGGCAAAACCGGCAGCCCCACCGGACACCGGGAAGACCTGGAATTGAAGGGCGCGGCGACGCCCTTCCACAACCACGACACGGCTTTCGCTGACCGCTTCGCCATCATTCGTGGCGCGCTGGGCTTGCTCGACCATGGCATTGTCCAGCGCAACCTGTTCCTGAAGCACGGCGTCGAGCGCCTTGCCCTCAACGGCGGCGACATAGGCCTGGTTGACCCACTCCAGGCGGCCGGAAGCATTCATCCGCCAGGCCGGGAACGGCGCGCGGCCCAGCATGTCCAGGAAGGCCATCGGATCCTGGGAGACCAGGCGACGCGCTTCTTCGATACGGCCACGCGCCCCGGATTCCTCCAGGCCACGGATCGTCGCATCGGACAGCCAGATCACCAGTTGCGTCCCAGCAGGACGGCCATCGACTTCAAGAAAACGCCCGCTGGGCCCAAGAATGGTCAGGGAGAAGGGCTGCCCCTTCTGGGCCAGCTCGTGGAAACGGCGGCGCAGGGTGGTTTCCTCGCCACCGGCCGAGCGCGCCTCGTAGTCCGCCAGGCCTTCCATCAGGATACCGGCCGGATTGGGTCCGTCGCTCGCTTCGGCAAAACGCAGCAGAGAGGCCAGAGCCACCGAAGATCCGAAGATCCGCGGCTCACCCCACCCCTTGTCATCCTCGTCGAAGGGCGCCTGGTCCCAGACCAGGACCAGGCCCGGATGCGCTCCGAAAACACTGTCAGCGCGAGAGACCCGGTCTTCCATTTCGGCCAGCTTGCGGCGCCAGACCAGTTGCGCGCCCCGCGCGCCTGCGGTCAGGCGATACGCCCACAAACCGACGGCCACAGCGAAAGCCATGGCACCGATGGTGACGACCAGCGTCACGATCTGGAATGTCTGTCCCGTCATAGAGTTCGCCCTGGGTGTGGCCCACCCCCGTCAATCCAGAGGCCCTCACGAATCACCATATTACCGATCCGGCGAGTCGGGGGCGATGCTTGGCTGCGACAAAATCTTAATAAGTTATAGAGCCTGCCGCGCCCGCCCGTCGAAAACCTGTGAGCCTGCCGTGGACAAGGCCTGTCAGAGGACGCGGATCGGGGCGCACCACGCCGCAATCCGTCGACTGCACTTATCTGTGGAAACCGCTCCGGCCCCTAGCGCAGGCGGACTTCGCCCAGCCGGTATTCGAACAGGACCACGCAGTTTTCCAGCTGTGCGCCATTGGCCAGAGGCTGGAACTGCCAATCCGACACGGCCCGCCGGCTGACCCGGTTGAAGGGGCCATCGGGCACGGCGTGGGCGATGCGGGCGTCATCCACCTGCCCGTCAGGCTGAACATTGAACCGGACCACGACCCAGCCCTGGCGCCCCCGGACAAAGGCATCATGGGGATAGTCCGGCATGCGGGCCGAAACTGCGGCCAGGGTCGACCCTTGGCAATCATCCTCGCCGATCAGGCGCGACACATTCGGCGGCACGGGCAACATGTCCCGCGGCACGAAAGGACCGGGATCCCGGTCCAGGATGGACGGGGTCAGCTGGTCGGGGACAGCGCTGCAGGCGGACGCCAAGGCGCAGGCCGACAGAAGAAGGATGGAAGCAGGACGCATGGCGCGACGCTATCCCATTGCCCGGCGGTGACAAGCCGTCTCGTCAGGTTGCCGGACGGAACGAAAATTGAACAATTCTTGAAGACTTGATTAAGGCGTTCAATTTTCGGCCCCGAACTTGTACGGTGACAGGCGTATGGGTGAGGGGCCGCGTCGATTTGGGACAAGTCGACCCGGATACCTGTGTTAGAGGTGCGTTGAAACATGTCTTTGTTGCCGACTGCGCATGCCGGGCAAGCCTTCGGGGCCCGCCGGATCGATTTTTATGCTGTCTCGGGTGAAGTGACCCAGTCCGATGCGGGCACAGGCCGCGTTCGGGATGATGAGGGCGTCGACCACGATGTCCGCCTGCTCGAGCGGACCAGTGCCCTGGCGCCCGGCGACAATGCCACGCTGCTTCGGGTCCAGTCCGGCCCCAATCGGCGGTCCCGGCCGGTCGCCATCATCAATCACTCACGCGAAGTCTGGATGCGCGCTTCGCCGGATGCGACCTCGCTTCTGGCCCGCAGCGGCATCACGCGCTCGTTCAATTGGTGGCTGTCCATCCTCCTGCTGGCACTGACGGCCCTGGCCGCCGTCTGGCCGCAATTGCACGCCTTCTTCTCGGAAATGCTTGGCGCCACGATGGCCAGCATTCCCGCTTTCAACATCTACAATGAAATCAACATGCTGCTGCCGTCTCTGGCCGGCTGGCGCCTGGAAGCGGCCCTGCCGACCGGTCTGATGGACACAATCGCGGCCCTCGGCGTGATCGACACGGCACAGCTGACCGAATGGGGCCTCGCGGCAGGTGGCCTTCTCCTGTCCCTGCTGGCCTTTTCTGCCCGCTCCTGGCGCCTGGTCTACATGCCGGTCCTCGCCGGCTTTACCCTGGCTGCCGGCGCCATTCTGGGCGGTGCGGGTGCCACGCTGATCCTGATCGGCGGCGCAGTCGTACTCTTCCTGGTCGGCGGGCTGATCAACCGGATCCGCGATGCCGGCCGCTTCAATGCCCGGATCGAACGCCTGGCCGAACACGCCCTGCGCAACCCGCCGCAGGAAGGCGTGCGCACACCGGCAGCTCCGGTGGACGCGATGACCGGGGCGGCAGCCGCCACCGCCATTGCCAGCGCTGCAGCCATGGCCCAGGGCGCGGAAGACGCCATCGCCGAACCGGCCACAGACGGCCCGGCCGAAGCCATGGCGCTGGACGCCACGCCGGCTGATCCGGACACGGATGCCGCCAATGGCGAGGTCGAGGCCAGCCCGCCGATCGAGCTGCCGCCGGCCGCGAGGCCGGAAGCGGAAACCCCGACCGAAGCCGCCACTGAAGACGAACCGGAAGCCGATATCGCCGCCACAGCGACGCCTGAGGCCGAGGCGGCTCCCGCCGAAGACGAAACCACCGCGGAAGCGGAAGCCGGTGCTGAGACTGGAGACGATGGGGCTGCGGCGAGCGGCGATGCCAGCACCGAGGCGGTGTCCCTTGCCACAGACAACGAGGCTGAGGCCGAGCCGGTCGCCCAGACCGAAGACGAGGATGACCTGCCCAGCCTGGACGCTGTCGCCGCGGCCGCCGCGCTGACCGCCGCTGAACAGGGAGAGCCCTCACCGGAAGAGCCTGTCGAGGCGGATGAGCAGGACGCAGCTCCGGCGGAACTGGCCGATGACCGCACCATGGCGATGGCACCGCCGCCGCCCATGCCGGTCACGAGCCCGACAGCCGAACCGGAAGTCGCGCCTGAACCGGAAACCGCATCCGCGGAGGCGCCGGCCGAAATGCCCGCCGAACCGGTTGTGATGGATGCCGAAGCGGAGCCGGTCGAAGAGACAGCGGCACCGGATCCCCTGCCAACACCGCCGACCTCCGAGGCCCTGGCCGATGTCGAATCCCGGGTCGAGGAAGCGGTGACCGCCGCGGCCCACGCCCCGGTCGACGACCCGCTGATGGAGGATGACGGTCCGGATCCGATGATGGAGCGGTCCCACGAAAGCGATTTCGCGCCCGGCGCTCCGGAGCTGGACATGGAAAAAGACCCGGCCGAATAGGCGGGTGACCGGTCAAGGGGCGCTTCGGCGCCCCTTTTCATTAGGGCTATTCGGTTTCGTGAAAACCGGCTTCGACCAGTTCAGCCAGAGAGGCCACGGCTTGCTCGGCTTCAGGGCCGGAGGTCTCGATCCCGATTTCCGAGCCCTTGCTGGCGGCCAGCATCAGCAATTCCATGATCGAATCGGCATTCACCGTCTCACCATCTCGGGAGACATGGATTTCCGCATCGAAACCCTGGGCCATTTCCACGAATTTGGCCGCTGCGCGGGCATGCAGTCCCCGCGCATTGCAGATCGTCACCCGGCGGGCCGCACTGGTCACTTCCCGGCCCCTTCCAGCACGCTGGAGGCGATGGCGATGTAACGCTTGCCGGCGTCCTGACCCATGCGGGCCAGGCTGTCGAGATCGGCACGCGAGCGGGCTTCGGCCAGCTTGATCAGCATGGGCAGATTGACCCCGGCGATGACCTCGACCTTGCCCGGTTCCAACAGAGAAATGGCCAGGTTCGAAGGCGTACCGCCGAACATGTCCGTCAGGACCAGAACACCCTCGCCGCGATCGACATCGGCAATGGCATCGCGGATATCCGCGCGGCGCTTCTCCATATCGTCGTCCGGCCCGATACAGACAGCCAGAAACGCATCCATCGGACCCACCACGTGTTCCGTGGCAGCCACAAATTCGTCGGCCAAACGGCCATGGGAAACGACGACGACACCGATCATGACAAGCATCTAAACGCGGCTTTACCCGGCGGGAAAGCGTCTTTTTGCAACGCAAGGAGCAATTTGTCAGTCAGAGGTCACGGCGGGCAGCTCGACGGTGAAGACCGCACCGGCAACTTCACCGGCCGGATCGTGCCGGTTTGATGCGGTAATCCGGCCGCCATGCGCCTGGATGATCTGCCGCGAAATCGCCAGTCCCAGACCGGAATGGGTCCCGAACGCCGTGCCTTTCGGACGCTCCGTGTAGAAACGCTCGAACACGGTTTCCAGATTGTCCTCGGGAATCCCCGGCCCGTCATCCTCGACCCCGACCAGGAGACTGGAATGGCCGTTGCGATGACCACGCTCCAGACGCACACGGATCGTGCCGTCCTCCGGCGAGAAGGTCAGCGCATTGTCCAGCAGATTGCGGAAGACTTGCCCCAGCGGACCATCGCGCCCCAGAACCAGCGGATTGCGCACGCGGCTTTCAACCAGGATGCGGGCGCCGCCACGCCCGGATTCATTGTAGCTCTCGGCCAGCTCCGTCAGCAATCCGGCCAGGTCGAGGGGGCCGACATCCTCACGCGCCAGTTCCGCATCGACTCGCGAGGCGCGGGAAATGTCGGTGATCAGGCGGTCCAGGCGTTTCACATCCGTGGCGATGACCGCGAGGAGCCGGTCCCGCCGCTCCTCATCCTTGGCCATCGGCAGGACTTCAACCGCCGAGCGGATCGAGGTCAGCGGGTTTTTCAGCTCGTGCGACACGTCGGCGGCAAAGGACTCGATGGCATCAAGCCGGTCGTAGAGCGCTTCGGTCATCTCCGAGAGGGCGACGCCAAGCTCGCCGATCTCGTCATTCCGCGAGCGCATGTCGGGCATGCGGACCCGCCGCCCCCCGGCCCGCCGGGCTTCCCGGGCGGCGCGGGCCAACCGGCGGATGGGCCGGGCAATGAAGACGGTCAGAGCCAGGGAGGACATGGCCGTCACCAGGCCTGCGATCAGGATGAAGGGCAGGAGCGCCCGCCGTTCCGCCTCGATCAGATGGTCCAGATCATAGGATTCGATCGTCACCACACCGACCACGGCCCGGACGGGCTGGATCGGGATGGAGACGGACACCACCCGGCGCCCATCCACTTCCCGGCGGACCCCGCCAACCGTCTCCCCTTCAATGACCTGGCGGACTTCCTCGAACAGATTCCGGTCCAGCGCATCGCGCTCTTCCTGAGAGCGGAGCAGATTGGACAGGCCGTCCAGGACCCGCGTCGGCAGGCCGCGGGCCTGCACCGCCAGATCAGTCGCAGGCTGGCCGGGCGGCGGCAGGGTCGTGGTTTCGAACACGTCGGCGAGCAAATGGCTGTCGGCAACAATGCCCCCGCTCTTGTCGAACACGATGACGCGGGATTCCTCGGGGACATAAAGCTGGCGCAGGATCGCCCGGGCGTCTTCATTGCGCAGGCGCGGGGCCGGTGCGCCATCCGACGCGCCTTCTGCCAGGACGTTGGCGATCAGCTCACCCTGCGCCCGCAGGGAATCGAGCTTGGCGTTCACCAAGCCTCGCCGGGTCTCCGAGAGGGCCATCATGCCGACCACCAGCACGCCCAGCGCCACGAAATTGGCCACCAGGATGAGCTGAGCCAGTCGGGAGGACGGCCGCGGCGTCAGATTGCGCAGGACCGCCCCGGCCCGCTGGAGGCCGGCCTTGAAGGCCTGGGCGTCAATCTTCCTTATAACGGTACCCCACACCGTAAAGCGTCTCGATCGCGTCGAACGTCTTGTCGACCTCGCGGAACTTCTTGCGAACCCGCTTGATGTGGCTGTCGATGGTCCGGTCGTCGACATAGACCTGATCGTCATAGGCCGCGTCCATCAGGTTGTCGCGGCTCTTCACATAGCCCGGACGCGTTGCCAGGGCTTGCAGGATCAGGAATTCCGTCACCGTCAGGCGGACCGGTTCACCCTTCCAGGAACAGGCATGCCGGTTGGGGTCCAGCAGGAGGCTGCCGCGCTCCAGCGGCTTGCTGTCCCCCGGCTCTGCGCCGATCGGCGAGCCCGGTTCACCGGCGGCGCGGGCCCGACGCAGCACCGCTTTCACGCGCTCGCCCAGCAGACGCTGGGAGAAGGGTTTGGTGATGTAGTCGTCCGCCCCGAGATTCAGCCCCAGAGCCTCATCAAACTCATCATCCTTCGAGGTCAGGAAAATCACCGGCAGGTTGGAGGACTGACGCAGACGGCGCAGCAATTCCAGGCCGTCCATACGCGGCATCTTGATGTCGAAAATGCCCAGATCCGGCGGGTCCTCGGCCAGCGCGGTCAGCGCCGATGCCCCGTCATTATAGGTTCGAACATGATAGCCCTCGCCTTCCAGAAAGATGGAAACCGAAGTGATGATGTTCTCGTCGTCATCGACCAGTGCGATTGTAGCCATGCTGTCTCCGGACATTGCCAACCCAGTGTGAATTGGCAGTCGAACCCCTAATTGTGGCGACAATAGACATGGGTTGTGCGATGCGCCAACCACCCGGTCGCTTTTCACCACATGGTTCACGAGGTTTTAAACCTATTCGTGCAATCGTTTGCCGCTCTCGGGGAGACGGCACATGTCCGGCAAAATTCACTACGAAGTCTTCTTCAAGAAGAACAGGAAAGCCGGTTGGGCCTTGATGGAGGCCTTCACCGACCGCGATTCCGCGATCAAACTGGCCACAGGTCTGGTGGCCAAGAACAAGGACGGATCCGTCCGCGTCACCAAGGAAAAGTATGACGAGGACACCCGGTCCTTCCGGGCCGTGCCGGTCTATGAAGCCGGGGCCGAGAAATTCGGAGCGATCCAGGAAAAGACCGCCGAGGCCCGTCTGCCTTGCCTGACACCGGACGATCTGGCCAAGCCCCACGCCCGCGACACGATCCGCCGTGTGCTGAGCGGCTGGCTCGAACGCGTCCAGGCCGTGCCGATGGAATTGCTGCACCGGGCCGATCTGGTCGAGAACCTGGAAGCCTCCGGAACCGACCTCCAGCACGCCGTGCAGAAAGTGGCCGTGGCAAGCGCCCGCGAGAATGACGCCAACGTCCAGACCTTCGTCAAACAGCTCAATGAGCTGGTCCAGAAGGCGCTGGGACGGATCTACAAGGATGCGCGCGAGAAGCGCCTGCCTTCCTATCCGAAAAAGACCCCGTTCAAGGACATCGCCGACGACATCTTCGCCAAGGACAAGCGCCCCTATTCCCTGCGCGCCGCCATGGCCGACCGGCTCAGCCATGAGCGCAAATATGCCGACAAGCTGGAAGCGCTTCTCGACATGTCCGAAAGCCTCCCGGAAACTGAAGAGGCCCGCAATTTCGCCCTGGCCGAGATCGATGCCTACATCGCGGAAGTGATCAGCTTCGATGCCGGCCGCGAGGCCATGATGGGCAAGTGCAAGGATCTCGGTGAGAATCTGGAGCGTCTGGCTTGCCTGTTCGACGGCGACCATTCTGCCGACGCCCTCAACCTGGCCCCCAGCGCGGCCAAGCGCCTCGCCAAGAAAATCAAGACGGGCCGGTTCGAGGCCTGCCGCTCGGTTGTGGCAACCCAATTGCTCAAGGACCTGGAACGTCCGGGCCGACTGCGCCCGACCAGTGTTCGCGAGGAAGTCCGCCTGGCCCGCGACCTGGCCGCACGTCTGGTCATCGTTGCCGACAGCCTTCTGCCGGCCGATGCGCTCATCAAGGCTTTCACCTCCCGGTCCGCGCGCCTGCTGCAGACGGACACGGTCGATGAATACCTGCGGCATGCCCGCGATCCGAACGAAGAGATCGAACGCCTGCTCGCCCTGGAAGAAAACCTGGTCGGGGAGACCAACAAGGCCAAGCTGGCCAGCTATATTCGCGGTATTCTCGGCAATTCGCGCGCGGAGAGCCACTATATCCGTGGCGAGGGCCAGCCTCTGGAACGCCTGGCTGCCCTGACGGCCCTGCAGACCCGGGTCCTGCGCGGCACCTATCCCAAGAAGGACAAGCTGGAGCTGGCGGCCAGTTTCGACATGCTCGGCATGAAGATTGTCGACGAGAGCAAGATCCTGAACATGGTCGAGGCGGGTGACAGACCCTGTCTCGACAAGGCGACAGCCCTGCTACGCCTTGCCACGGGCGGTGCCTTGCCGGTCGGCCATTGCAGCACCGACGCCCAGGCCCGGGCCATCCGGCACCTGAAAATGGCGATCAGCCGGAACGAGACCCTGTCCGATGAAGGCCGCGCCAAGCTGAAGGGCATCCAGATGCTCATGAAGCAGCTGGACGCCGCCAAGCAACAAGCCGCCTGATTTCGCTTTTCCCGGAGACACGGACCGGGTTAGGCTCGCCGCATGATCTGGCGCTCCATCCTGTCCCTTGTGCTCGGCCTGGCCTGCGGCATTGCAGCGGCGATCTTCCTCGTGTTCGGACCGGTGGAGATTGGCGGTATTCGCAACGGCCCCTGGCAGACCAATGCCAATATCGGGGCTCCGGATGCGGGTCCGATTCTCCGCGCCGTTGTCGCCCGTCGGGGCCTGCTGGCCCTGAACCGTTCCGAGACCGTCTATTTCACAGCCTGGGAAGACAGTCAGGGCCGGCCGCTGAGCGATGATTGCCGCTATGCTGTGGCCGGACAGGACATGCCGACGCGCTGGTGGAGCCTGACCCTCTATGCCGAAGACAATTTCCTGCCGCGCAATGGCGACAATGCCTTCGCCCTCACCCGGACCGATCTGGGCGCGGAAGAATGGGGATTCATTGCGGCCCCGACCCGTTTCGGCCCGGCGCATTGGCTGAGCACACGCAATGCCGGGGCCTTCTCCATCACCTTGCGTCTCTATCATCCTGAGGATGTGGTCCGGAGCGCGCCTGAAAGCCTGGACTTGCCGACCATCCAATTGCTGGATTGCGGGGCCGACACATGAGCCGCGTCCTCCTCCCGCTCGCCCTGTTCCTGGCCAGCGCCCTGGCTGGCGGCTGGATCACGCTGACCGCAATTCCCGGCGTGATCATGAACAAGGCCATGGAGCGCATCGAAGCCTCCGCTGCCGCCAGTGATGGCGTGCGTCATGCTCCGCGCCTGCGCGAGGACAATCAGACGATTGTCCGCGCCAGTCCGGACATTCTCTACTCCGTCTGCGCCTTCGACCTGACGGAGGGCGATCTGGGCCTGACCGTGCCCTGGCCCCAGGATGGCCACTACGCCTCAATCAGCTTCTATGATGCCCGCACCAACAATTTCGCGGTGATCAGCGACCGGGAGGCCGGCACGCCATTGTCCCGGATCACGCTTGTGCCGGCTGGCGAGGGGCTGGATGACCCGTCCCGGATTGAAGCTCCGACGGATCGAGGCCTGGCACTCTATCGCCGCGTCATCGATGCCGACACGGATCTGGATGCCGCCAATGCGGAGCGCCAGGCCTTCACCTGCACCCGCCTGTCCGATCAGTAACTTGTCCTGCCGAGCCAGGCCGGCAAACTGGCGAAAAGAGGGGGTATCCATGAAACAGATTTTTGTTGCCGCCCTGGCTGCGGCCAGCCTTTTCACGCTTCCGGCCCACGCCGATGACACCACCGATATCGAAGCCACGATTGATGCGCTGTATGCCGTGATTTCCGGCCCGGTCGGCGAAGCCCGCGACTTCGACGCCATGCGCGAGCTATTCATGGACGGTGCGTCGATGGGCGCCGTCGGCGCCGGCCCGGAAGGCGACGGCCTCGGTCGGATCATCACCCTGGACCAGTATATCGAGCGCTCTGGCCCCTGGCTGGTGGAGAATGGTTTCACCGAACGAGCCACCCGCACCGAGATCACCCAATGGGGCGAGATCGCCTATGCCCGCTCGGCCTATGAAGGCGTCAATGGTGGTACGGGTGAAGTCTTCCTGATCGGCGTGAACTTCATCACCCTGTTCAAACAGGAAGGCGAATGGAAAATCGCCTCCATTCTCTGGCGCACCGAAACGGAAGACTGGCCCGTCGCCGCGGCTTTCGACTAGACCCGGGTCGCACGCCAAGCCTCGACCCGGTTTACGAATTCCTGTTTAGTGAGGCGCTGCATCAAACCAGCACCTGACCAGGCCCGCGGCCGAGCAAGACATGACAGCGCAGACTGCCCTTCTCCATGACGCCCTCGACGTTTCCACGCGTCACGTCCTGCCTTCGCGCACCATTTTCCGGGCGCGATGCGGCATTCTGACACCAATCCAGCGCCTGGAACTGAGCGGTGTCCAGGAGATTGCCTACACGTGTGACGACGCAGCCTATGGTCAACGCGCCAGCGCCTCCGCGGGACTGACCTGGCAGGACGGGGATGAAACCGGTGACCTCACCCTGTCTTCGGAGGCCTTTGCGGCCGGGGACCTGATCGCGGCTCTCGGCATTCACATCGAGTCCGATCTGGATCGCCTGTCACCGACCGGGGCACTGGACGGCTTCCTGTCGGACGCCCCCACGCTGATCGGACCGGCCTCCGGCCTCTTGCGCCACCCCGAAAGCGAGATCCAGCCCGGCTGTGTGATCGATACGAGCGAGGGCCCGGTCATCATCGACAGGGGCGCAAGGATATCCCGGCTGAGCTATCTGGCCGGACCTGTCTATGTGGGAGAAAATGCCCGCATCGACAGTGCCCACCTAGTCGGACCGGTCGTGATCGGCCGCGAATGCCGGATCGGTGGTGAGGTCGAATGTTCGATCTTCAATGACTATTCCAACAAGCACCATGAGGGCTTCATCGGCCATTCCATTGTCGGGGATTGGGTCAATCTGGGAGCCCTGACGACGACATCTGACCTGAAGAACAATTACGGCCAGATCCGCTTGGAGAGCGCTGCCCCCTGGTGCGGCCGCCCCGAGCTTCACCGCTATGACACCGGTGAGATCAAGTTCGGCTCGGTGATTTCCGAATTCGCGAAAACAGCGATCGGCACAATGATCAATACCGGTTCCATCCTGGATATCGGATCGAATGTCTTCGGCGACCGTCCGGCCAAATACCTGCCGGCCTTCTCCTGGGGTGCTGCCTCGGAAAGCCTCTATGATCCGGAGCGCTTCATCGCCGATGCGCAGACCATCGCGGCCCGCCGCAAGACCGAGCTGAGTGGAGCCCGGGTCGAGGCGCTCCGCCACATTCGCACCCGCGCCGGGCAGCGCGTCTGATGCGGCTGGACTGCGAGGCCGTCCTGTTCGACATGGATGGCGTTCTGGTGAACTCCAATCCCGCCATCGAAGCCAGCTGGAAAGCCTGGTGCGAAGTCAACGGCATCGATTTCGCGCAGATGCAGCCCCGCCTGCACGGGCGCAAGGCCGTTGAGGTCATCCGCGCCTTCAAGCCGGAAGCGGATATCGAGGCGGAGTGGCAGATCCTGATCGATCAGGAGATGGCCATGGTCGGCCTGACCGAGCCTTTGCCCGGCGCAAAAGACATGCTCTCGGCCCTGCCCGAGGCGCGCTGGACTATCGTGACCTCCGCCCCTCTGGAACTGGCGCGCGCACGGCTGGACGCGGCCGGCCTGCCCCATCCGCGTCTCTGGGTCAGCGCCCGGGACGTGCAGCGCGGCAAGCCGGCGCCGGACGCCTTCCTGCTGGGCGCCGAACGCCTCGGCCATACGCCACAGGATTGCCTGGTGATCGAGGATTCCCGCGCCGGCATCGAAGCGGCCCTGGCTGGCGGGTTCCGCTCCATCATGGTCGGCCCCGACAGCGAGACCGATCCGGGAGCCAGCCTGCGCGTGCTGGACCTGTCCGGCCTCACCCTGTTCGCCGGCGCCAGCGGCACACTGGCCCTGGCAACACGCTGACCTAGGTAAATTCCACCCGTTCCTGGGAGAAGAAGAAGAGCGACTGGACAGACGGATCGGCGATATCGCCCTCGGTCTGCAACAGGCTCTTCATGGAGTCCTGGCGGCTCTTCAAGGCGGCTTCAAAATCCGCCTCGATCTTGCTGGCTGCCTGCATGTCGCGCAGGGCGTTCTTCAGCTCGACATAGAGGGTGAAATCCCCGCACAGGAACATGCTTTCATAGAGGATTTTCGAGGCGATCTTCTCGTGGATATCGCCGTACTCCATTTGCGCCATCATCCGCGATTCCGGTTTGACGACGAAATCGACCTCTTCCTTGAAGTTCGTCCGGCGCAGGACGAAATTCTTCACGGCTAACATCTCCTCATCGATGGCCTTCAGCACATCCGGGTCAAACCCGTCGCGGAAGACGACGACAATATCGATGTCGGACCCCTGGATGATCTTGCCCAGATCCTGGTTCTGCCGCGGCTCGTCATGGGCCAGATAGTAGGCGATGTCCCCGGCAATGAAGCAGACAGCGTTTTCGAACAGGGCCTGCCGGTGTTCTTCCGACAGATACATGATGGTCTCGCGCGCCACGGCGAGTTTTCGCACCGAGATCTCGCGGTGATGATTGGACAGCTGGATCTGCCGTTCGATCACCTGGGAGCGCTGGTGCGGCAGGGAAATCAGCGTGAAGGTGAGGAAGTCGCGCAGGATGGACGGGCTGAGGCGGATGAAGTCCTCGCGCGTGATGTCATAGCGAAGATAGTAGCGCGCAAAGTGCGAGATCTGCAGGAAGCCGGAACCGAAACAGGTCCGCCAGACATCCAGATAGGGCGCCCCGTCCAGGGCCTCGACCAGTTCACGGCCCAGCAGGGGGCCGCGGGCATTCACGGCATCAATGATGCGGGTTTCCATGTCGGCACTGATCACGGGTCATTCCCTTTCCAGAACGGAAAACCCCGGCCGGATCGGTCCGGCCGGGGCTGTCAGCCTCAATCCATCAGCTTTTGCATCAGGAAGGTGTAGAGCAGCGCGTCGCGCCGGGCCGTCTCGGCAAGATTGGCCGCAGCCGAGTGACCGCCAGCCGTGTTCTCATAGTAGAGATAGTCATGGCCGAGCTCTTCGAGCAGGTGCGCCATCTTGCGGGCATGCCCCGGATGCACGCGGTCGTCGCGCGTCGAGGTGTAGAGATAGATCTCCGGGTAATCACCGTTCGCATCCACATTGTGATAGGGCGAGATCGAGCGCAGGAAGG
>NZLV01000018.1 GCA_002694345.1 Maricaulis sp. | reverse complement strand
TCACGAATGCCCAGATAGACCACCGGATCATCGAAGAAATAGACGGGTGCATCGGAGATGGCGTCGAGGGCGCGGGCCGCATGCTGCAGCCCGTCGGGCGCCCGCTCGATGCGGCGTTCCGGTTCCTCGGCGAGATAGGCCGGGCCAGGCAGGATATCTTCCTGGTAAAGGGCGGGGCGTTCCGGCAGTGGGGCATAGTCGGCATCGGCTGCCATCACACCACGGCGCTGTTCGGCAACGGCCCGGGCTAGGGCGTCGAGGAAGACGCGTTCGGGCAGGGTCACGCCCAGTTCCGGTGACACGCCTTCATTGCCGGCGGCGTCGTTTGCGACCAGGCGGATCGTTACGCGCGAGCCCGCCAGTGGATGCCGGGCCGTTTCCAGCAGGGTGCCCAGGCCTTCTCCTTCGCGCAGCGGCGTCACCGAGACCGGGTCGATCTCCAGGCGTTCCCAGCCCGCATCCTCTGCCTCTTCCGGGCGGAACTCCATGGCATAGCCGGTGACGCCATAATCATCCTCGGCCTGGAAATTCAGGTCGAGCTCACCGGCAGCGGTGGCATCGGGAACGGACAGGAGGCGAATGCTCGGCGGCGTGTCCGGAATGACGGTGAGGGTCCAGCTCTCGCGCGTGCCCGGCGCAGCGAGGCGCAGGGTGGAATCGCCGGTCACGGGCAGGCGGGCTTCCCAGACACCGGCGCCGATTTCGGTTCCGCTGGAACGCGTCACTTCGCTGCCGCTGCGCAGGGTGAGATGCGGGGCGCGGCGGCTGCCGGCAATTCGGGTCACGAAGGTTGAGCCTTCCGGGATTTCGGCGCTGCGATCCCCGTCAGCCAGGAAGACCGGCGGTCGGCCGGTATAGGCGGGCGGGTCGATCCAGGCGTCGATGCTCAGGGTTTCGCCACCGGCCAGGATCAAGGACGGGCTGAAGGCTTCCGACAGGCGATCGCGGGCCGCCGGGCCGGCAATGAACCAGGCGGTCGCCAGGAAGAGGGCGATGATGCCGCGAAGAGCCCAACGGTCGGCATAGGCCCAGGCAGCATGCGGACGGCGGGCGCGGGCATCGGCCAGGCGGCGCGCCATGCGGGCCTGGTGTTCCTGCCAGACGCGCTGCGCCACCAGATCGCCTTCCACCGGGGCATCGATCAGGGCTTCATGCGGGCGGGCTTCAATTCCGCTGTCATCCTCGACCCGCCGTGCCGTGTCATCGCGGCTCGGCCAGGCAAAGCCTTTGAGGTTTCGCCCGGTCTGCCAGACGGCGAGGCCGAGCAGGGCGGCGGCAGTCAGCGCGCGCCAGGGGTCGCCGACTTGGTCCCACAGGCCGAGCAGGGAAAGAATCGCAAACAGGCTCAGCCCGGCCAGACCCGGCCAGAGCACGGGAACCGAGCGTTCCCAGACGAGGGCAATCCACGCCGTGATGAGCGAAGCGACACGCATGGGAAAAACCTAGCACGCCCGCAATATTACACGAGGCCCGGCTGCATTACGTTTTTGAGAAGTGCGGCGCTCAGCGTCCGCTTTCATCCGCGCTGTCAGAATTGTCGCTGGACTCGGTGTCCTGCGGGTTGCCCCAGAGCGGGTCGGGACGTTCCAGTTCACCGCGCAGGCCGCAAGCGGTCAGGCTCAGGGCTGTCAGGGTCAGCAGGAGGATGGCGCTGGCTTTTTTGGTCATGGCTATTCCCCTTCACCCAGGCGGGCCTGCCAGGCCTCGACCTGTTCACGTACACGCACCGGCGATGTGCCGCCGAAGCTGGTCCGACTGTTCATGCTGGCTCGCGCACTCAACACGGAAAACACGCTGTCGTCGATATCCGGATCGACGGTCTGCATTTCGGCGAGCGTCAGCTGCGCCAGCGGCACATCCTTGGCTTCGGCCAGTTTGACGATGGAGCCGGAGATATGGTGCGCGTCGCGGAAGGGCTTGCCCAGCTCGCGCACCACCCAGTCGGCCAGGTCGGTCGCGTCGGAATAGGCTTCCCCGGCTGCTTCTTCCATGGCGGCGCCGTTGAATGTCAGGTCTGCGGCCATGCCGGCCATGGAGAGCAGGGCCAGTTCCAGATCATCAATGGCCTGGAAGACCGGCGCCTTGTCTTCCTGCAAATCCTTGGAATAGGCCAGAGGCAGGCCTTTCACCACAGTCAGAAGGCCGGTCAGCGAGCCGATGATCCGGCCGGGCTTGGCGCGAACCAGTTCGGCCGCGTCGGGGTTGCGCTTTTGCGGCATGATGGAAGAGCCGGTCGACCAGGCGTCCGACAGGGTGGCGAACTGGAAGCGGCGCGTGCACCACAGCACGATTTCCTCGGCAAAGCGCGACAGGTTCACGGCGCAGATCGAGGCCGCGGACAGGACTTCCAGGGCGAAGTCACGAGCGGCGACCCCGTCGAGAGAGTTCGCCATCGGGCGGTCGAAGCCGAGCGCCTTGGCCGTCATCTCGCGGTCAATCGGGAAGGCGGTCCCGGCCAGGGCGGCGCAGCCCAGCGGGCTTTCATTCAGGCGTTTGCGGGCATCGGCAAACCGGCCGCGATCGCGTTGCGCCACNTCCACNTAGGAGAGGAGGTGGTGGGCCAGCGAAACCGGCTGGGCCGTNTGCAAATGGGTGAAGCCGGGCATGACCTGNTCNACATGCCGACCAGCCTGCTCGACCAGGGCTTTCTGGTAGGCAGCGAGCATGGCATCGATCCGGTCACAGGCATCGCGCAGCCAGAGACGGAAATCCGTCGCCACCTGGTCATTGCGCGAGCGCGCCGTGTGAAGACGGCCGGCCGGTTCGCCGATGATTTCCTTGAGGCGGGCTTCGACATTCATGTGGACGTCTTCCAGCGCCTTGGACCAGGGGAAGTCGCCGGCATGGATTTCTGCGCGGACCTTTTCCAGCCCTGCACGGATTGCCGCAGCATCCTCGCTTGAAATCACGCCGGTTTCGCCCAACATCTGCGCATGCGCGAGGGAGCCGTCGATATCCTGGTCCGCCATCCGCTTGTCGACATCGATCGAGGCATTGATGGCTTCCATGACGGCTGACGGTCCGGCCGAGAACCGGCCGCCCCACATGGCGCTGGATTGAGAAGACGCGGGTTTGTCGGACATGGGCTTCCTGCGGGCATGGAGAGGACAAAATGAAGACACCACTTGGAATAGCCATTTTTGGCATGGCCGCAATCCTTGTGGTGGGTTTTGTCTCCATTGCCTTCATCAGTGGCACGAATTCGGGCGATCAGGGCGGGCTGTCGAGCTATGCCCATGGCGAAATGCGGGCCTTCACCAGCCTCGATGAACCGCCGGTCCAGCCGGACGTCACCTATGCAGATGCGTCCGGCAATGAGGTCCGCCTGTCTGACTATCGGGGCCAGGTCATTCTGGTGAATTTCTGGGCCACCTGGTGTGGGCCCTGTGTCGAGGAAATGCCGGCGCTCAACCGTCTGCAGCTGGCAATGGGCGGGGACGACTTCCAGGTCGTCACGATCAGTCTGGACCGGTCCATTGAAGACGCCGTCGGTTTTTTCGAGCGGTTTGATCTCGATGCCTTGCCCATCATTCACGACACGCATCTGACCAGCTTTTCCCGCATCCAGACGCCGGGCCTGCCGACCTCGATCCTCTATGACCGCCAGGGTCGAGAGATCGGACGTCTGACGGCGCCGGCCGAATGGGATAGCGAGGATGCGATGCGGCTGATCCAGGCCGCCATCAATCGCGGTCTCTGACCCCGTCCATTCCCCATCTTCCAAAAAAATAGGCCGCCCACGAACACGGGCGGCCAAGGAGTTTCTTGCTTGCCTCGGAGGGATGCCGTGGCGTGAGCCCGTTCGGGGAGGAGCGGGTTGGCGCCTGTCTATCGGCGGTTTGCGACGCGATGATTACGGGCGGGCAACGAATTCACGTCAGATGCACCGGGTCTAACTCGCTGAAATAAAAGAAAGCCCCGGGCCTTTCGGACCGGGGCCTTCTCATGCGCTTTGCGCGGGGATCAGTAGGTCCAGCGCAGACCGAAGACCGACGACCAGCCGTATTCTTCGAACTGCTCGATCCGGTCGACACCATCCGGCCGGGTCACGGCGCGGTAGGGCTCGTCCGTGACATTCTTCAGGTCGGCGAAGATCTGGAGATTGTCGGAGAGTTCGAACTTGGCCGAGAGGTCCAGCTGGGAGTGCTCGAGGACGAAGCGGTCCTCATCGGCACCGCCGCGGATTTCATCGAGGTATTCCGAGCGGGTCGAGACCGTGGCGCGCAGATCCCACGGGCCGTGGTCATAGCCCAGGACCGCGTTCCATACCGTGTCGGACTGGCCCGGCAGGGCGATCTCGCGGCCGTCAGCCAGAACGGCCGAGCTGTCGGTGATCGTTGCGTTGAAGCCGACGATGAAGCCTTCGACCGGCAGGAAGTCGAGCGCCTGCTGGTAGTTGAACTCCAGGCCCGACACTTCACCTTCCGGCAGGTTGATGTAGGTGTCGGCTTCGTCGAAGAGGCGACCGTTCAGTGTGTAGTTCGAGTACTGGACCGGCGCGATGATGTTTTCCAGATCCTTGTAGAAGTAGCCGAAGTAAACGACAGCGTCGTTGTTCGGATACCACTCGATGGACAGGTCGAAGTTCTGGGCTTCCAGGCGTTCCAGGTCCGGATTGCCGAATTCGCCTTCCACTTCGTCATCGTCATTCTGCTCGACAAGGACGCGCGGCGCGAACTCGCCCGGGTTCGGACGCTGGATCGAGGCGTAGTAGCCGGCGCGGGCGATCACGTTCTCGGCAACTTCGAAGCGGCCGAGGATGGAGGGCAGCACGTCGGTATAGTCGTCAGAGGCCGCCAGCGGCGTGACGAACAGGGTGTCGTCGCCCAGGACCACGCCGTTCACCGTGGCGTCCTCTTCCGCGAGGAAGACTTCGTAGCCGTAGGCGCTGACATCGGTCTGTTCGACCCGCAGGCCACCGACCACGCGGACCGGACCATTGTCCCAGCTACCCATCAGGTAGCCGGCAGTCACGTCCTCGGACACGCCATAAGAGGCACCGGCGCTGTCGATGATGCTGTCGAAGTCCTCATAGTCCAGCGAGGACAGGTTCGAGAAGAAGAAGTCGCGGACCGCGCTCGGGTTGGCGACCGGCCCGATGCGGGACTGGCCGTAGTCCACCGTGTGGGCGACGTCGGCAAGGGTGATCAGGTTGGTGTCGTCATAGACGTCGAAGTCCAGCGCATATTTCTTGTCGCGCAGGCGGACCCGGACACCACCCTGCACGTAGGCCGCAGCGCCGTTCAGGGAGAAGTCGTGGCGGATGTTCAGGGCACCGGCATATTCGCGGTCCTGGGACAGGCCATTGGTCAGTTCGAAGCCGTTATTCTCATAGTTCGACGCGTCGAAGATGTTCTGCGTCGTCAGGCCGCCCTGGTAGTGGATGACCGGCATGAGCGGGTTGGAGACGTCGATGCCGACGGTCTCGCCGCTGTCGAACGTGGCGCGGAAATCCGTGTCCAGACGGTTCGGCTCTTCTTCCTCGGCGTGGACGTAGGACAACGACCAGTCGATCGTTGTGTCGCCACGCAGCCATTCACCGCCGAAATCGGTGGCGAAGATCAGCTGGTTTTCCAGGCGGTCCTTGACGTCGCGGTCGATGTCCATGTCGGACATGCTCAGTACGGCCAGGTCGCCGGAGGAGTTCACATCGTCATAGTCGGCGTCTTCGAGCTTGATCTCGACCCGGCTGCGGATCTCCTGGTCGGAGAAGTCCGAATAGGTCGAGCGCAGGTAAAGGCTCAGCTCGTTGTTGACGCGATAGTCGAAGTTCAGGGCAGCGGTGGTGCGCTCGCGGGTGACTTCGTAATTGCGCAGTTCGATCTCGTTCGGGAAGGCAACGCTTTCACCGGTTTCCCAGCCACCATCGACCTCGAAGCTTTCCGAGCCGAAGACGCGTTCCTGATGGGACAGCGAGCCGGCGACGCCGAGGCGGCCATCGAGGAAGCTGTTGGCGAAGTTGATGCTGCCGCGCCAGCCGAATTCCTGCTCCAGGTCGGAGTAGAGCGTCGCGGCCCGGGCGCGCAGATACATTTCGTCGACGTCGAAGCCGGACATGGTCTCGATTTCGACATTACCGCCGACGCTGTCGCCATCCATGTTCGGCAGGAGCGTCTTGTTGATGACGACGGAGGACAGGACGTCGGCGTCGATGACGTCGAGGCCGACCTGGCGGTCTTCCGCTTCCGGAGAGGTCAGGCGCACGCCATTGATCGAGGTGGAGACCAGGTTCGGGGAGAGACCACGGATGGAGACGAAGCGGCCTTCACCCTGGTCGTTGAGCACGTTGACACCGACGGCGCGGCGGGCGGCTTCAGCCACGTTCTCATCCGGGAACTGGCCGATGGCGTCGGCGGTCAGGACCGCGACATTGCCGTCATTGGCGCGCTGGCGGGACAGGGAGGAGTTGAGCGCGCCGCGCTGGCCGATCACGAGGATGTTGTCGACGAATTCGACATCATCACCCAGCGTGATGGACGGGGAGACGGTGTCGGTGACGGAGGCCAGGCTCACCGGAATGTCGCGCGGCTCGGTACCGATATAGGTGACACGCAGCGTGTAGTCGCCGGCGGCGAGGCCGACGATGCGGAAGGTGCCGTCCGAGGCGACCGTCGCGGTCTGGCCGGTTTCGATGACGCGGACCGTCGCGCCTTCCAGGCCCACGGTTTCAGACGCGTCGGTGACGCGACCGGCGATCGTGCCGGCCTGGGCCGCAGCCGCGGCAGTGAGCGCCAGCACCGAGGCGGTGCCGAGCATGGCGAGTGTCTTGCTCATGATGTCCCCCAAAAAGGATACGCGGTTTACTGGCCCGATCGGGCATGTCCGCCGCCTCTTTGGGGAAAAACGGCTACAGGCTGATGACGGTTGCTACTCAGTTTCATGTCGATTGCGTGGAGGTTTCGCAACAACGCGAAATCGCCAAATGAATGTCAGAGAAACGTCATCAAACTCGGGGTGAGCCGGGCCGGGCGGTATGCTATCCGCTCGCCAGTTTTGCCTGTGGGGGTTGGTCTATGATTCCGGTGCGTTCCGCTTCTTTCCTGTCGCTGTTTCTTGGGATGGCTGCGTGCAGCCCGTCCGGCCTGCCGGCGCGCCCGGTCGAGGCAGTGATCGAAACCGCCAGTGTCGCCGGGACCGGCGATGCGGCTGATGATCCAGCCATCTGGGTGTCGACCAATCCGGCGGACAGCCTCGTCTTCGGCACCGACAAGGACAATGGCGTCTACGTCTACAACATGGACGGCAGCGAGCACGCTTACCTGCCCGAAGGGCGGCTCAACAATGTCGATGTCCGCTACGGCTTCGACCTGGGGGGCCGCGTGGTCGACCTCGCCGGCGCTTCGGACCGGTCCAATATCGGTGTCGCCTTCTTCTTCATTGATCCGGCCAGTCGCGAGGTCAGTTATGCTGGCGCCGTTCCGGTGGGGGGGTCGTCGAGCCCTACGGCTTCTGCTTTTACCGCAGTCCCCGCACTGACACGCTCTACGCCTTCCTTTCCGACAAGGAGCCGGGCACTTTCGTTCAGCTGGAACTGGGCTGGGATGGCAGCGCCGTCACCGCTCAGGAGGTCCGCCGGGTGACACTGGGCACGATCGCCGAGGGCTGTGTCGCGGATGACCGGACCGGCCAGATCTACATGAATGAGGAAAATGTCGGGGTCTGGGTGATGGGCGCCGAGCCGACCGATCCGGCTGAGCCCGTCCAGATCGCCGAGACCGATGGCATCCACATTGCCGCCGATGCCGAGGGCGCGGCTCTCATCCCGGTCGGCGAGACCGGTGGTTATCTGGTCGTCTCCAGCCAGAGCGACAATACCTACGCCGTCTACGAGCTGGAAACCTACAGCTTCGTGACGCGCCTGGAGATCGCTGACGGGGCCATTGATGCGGTCACGCACACCGATGGCCATGACATCTCGACAGCCGATCTGGGCCCGCTCTTCCCGGCTGGTGTCTGGGTGGCCCAGGATGACGAGAACGATACCGGCGGCCAGAATTTCAAGTTCGTGGACCTGCGGGATGTGCTGGCCGAGATCGAGGCTGCCCGCAGCGAAAACTTGGACGGTCACTGATCCGCTGCTAGGGGGGAGCGCATGGCGCTCCTCCTTCCGCTCATCCTCGTCGTCGCCATGGCGACTCTCATTCTGCTCCACCGGGGGCGGGACGGCAGTGTCCGCACCCGGCTCGCGCGGCTGGAGGCGGGGCTGGAAGCCCGGCTTGCCGGGGGGGATCCCGGGTCCGATTTTGCCGAGATCTCGCTCAATGACCTGCCGCAGCACGTGCATGATGCGGTTCAGGCCGGCTGCGGTGATGATGCTGGGCAGACCCGCCGCGCCCTGGCGGTGATCCGCGAATATCGGGACTTCAGGGGCTGGAAGGCCTAGGCAG
>NZLV01000017.1 GCA_002694345.1 Maricaulis sp. | reverse complement strand
AGTCGATCATCATGATCGGTGAGATTGGTGGCTCTGCCGAAGAGGATGCCGCGCAATTCCTGGCCGACGAAGCCAAGAAGGGCCGCTCCAAGCCGACCGTCGGCTTCATCGCCGGCCGTACGGCCCCTCCGGGCCGCACGATGGGCCATGCCGGCGCCATCGTCTCCGGCGGCAAGGGCGGTGCGGAAGACAAGATCGCGGCCATGGAAGCGGCCGGCATTCGTGTCTCCCCGTCCCCGGCCCGTCTCGGCACTACGCTGGAAGACCTGCTCAAGGGCTAGTCGTCAGCGACACCTGAATTGAAGAGGCCGCGCCCCATCCGGAGCGCGGCCTTTTTCATGTTTGCAGTCCGGCCAGTGTCAGGCCGCTTCCAGCTCGCTGCGATAGCGGCGGCTGCCGGGGATGGTTTCGCCCGTGTCCAGCGTGATGGCGACATCGCCTTCGCCGGTCGGCGTGATCTCGCGGACATGGTCGCGATTGACCAGCCAGGAGCGATGGACCCGCACTGCGTCCACGCCCGCCTCGCCCAATTGTTTCTGCAGATCGGCCAGCGTCATGCGGGCTAGGTGTTCGCCGCCGGCCAGTCGGACCTCGACATAATTGCCCGCCGCTTTGGCCGTGAGGAATTCCTCGGCCGCGATGCGCAGGGTGCGGCCGCCGCATTTCAGGGTCAGCCGGTGCGAGCGCCGCGCTTCCTCGCGCGCCATCAGGGTTTCCAGCCGGCTGTGTTCCAGCGCCAGGGCGACCGCGATGATCACCTGATAGCCGATATAGGTCCCCAGATCCTTGCGCGCCTCATAGAGGATTTCCTGGAAGGCCGAGGTGTGGATGAAGGTATAGGTGCCGTCATACGCGACCACCCAGGCCAGTTTGCGCAACATCACCATGCCGCCGACATGGATGGCGACATAGGCGATATAGCCCGCCACATGCCAGGGCAGGGAGTTGAGCCAGCGTCCCGGCTCCATCGGATAGCGTACGCCCAGTGCCATCATCACCGGCGCGAACAGGGCCGTCATGATGATGCTGGACCCTTCCGTGACCCAGCCGACCAGGGGCGGGTGGTCGACATTCATCCGGTCAAACTCGGTGGCAATCGACAGCGAGGCAATCACCCAGAAGGCGATCAGGCTCATCCAGGCCAGGCGGACAGCATTCCAGTGCGCGCGCCGGTCGGCGGCGCGGACGCGGTCCAGATCCATGGGTCTCGTGTCGGTCATGGGAGGAACTCTTGCGCGCTTCCCGCTTCATCGCAAGCCGGTGGCGCGCCGCTCATCCCGGCTCGCCGCCGCTTGTCCCCGGTGTGCGTTTTTTGTCCCGCGGACCTGCCGCCGGACCCTCCGGCCTGTCTGGCCGGACCGGGATCAGCAGACTGGGCTGCAAAGGAGTTTGCCCATGTCCCTGTCCCCCTCCGTCAGCCCCGTGGTGACCGCTTCCTCGCGCCGCTACGATCTCGACTGGCTGCGCATTATCGTCTTCATTTTGCTGATCTTTTATCATATCGGCATGTATTTCAACACAGAGGGCTGGCACGCCAAAAGTCTGCACGCCAATGACGCGATGGAGCCCCTCATGTGGCTGTCCAGCCCTTGGCGTCTGCCGCTTCTCTTCTTCATCTCCGGCGTCGCCATCCGCTATCTCGGCGACAAGCTCGGCGCGGGCCGGTTCGCGCTGGACCGGACCTGGCGCCTCTTCCCGGTCATCCTGTTCGGCATGTTCGTGATCGTGCCGCCGCAGACCTGGTCGGAATTGCGGATCGCCGGCGAGATCGGGCCGGACTGGTGGGACTTCTATCGCCAGTATGCCGGGCAGTGGGAGGGGCCCTGGTCCGTCTTCACGCCGACCTGGAACCATCTGTGGTATGTCGCCTATCTCTTCGTCTACTGCCTGCTCCTGGCCCCGCTCATCCCGCTTTTGCGGGCCGGATCGGACAGTCGGGTGATGCAGACGCTGGGGCGCTGGGCTTCGGCCAACTGGATCGGATCGCTGGGCCTGCTCATCCTGCCGTTGGCCCCCTTCCTTCTCTACCGTTTCACCATCGTGCCGATCTTCCCGACGACGCATGATCTCACAGGTGACTGGGCCAATCATGCCGGTTCGCTGACCATCCTGCTCTACGGCTATGCCTTTGCCCGCAATGAGGGTCTCTGGAAGGCCATCGACCGTGCTTTCCCGCTGGTGGCGGGGGTCACGGTGACGCTCTTCGTCCTGCTCTATGCCGCCTATGCGGATTTCGACTGGGTCGCCGAACGGTCCTATCTGCTCTGGCCGGCCCGGGTGGCGCGGATCGTGTTTGCCTGGTCGATCATCCTGACCCTGTTGGGGGCCGCCCGGCGCTGGCTGAATACGGACGGGCCGGTGCGCCGTTATCTCACCCAGGCGGTCTTCCCCTACTACATCCTGCACCAGACCATCACGGTCATGACGGGTTATGCCCTGCGTCAGGCCAGTCTGGATGTCTGGACCGAATTCTTCATCCTGGTGGCCGTCACCGGGGGTGGCTGTGTCCTCGGTTTCGAGATCGTCCGCCGCGTCCCGCTCCTGCGGCCGGTCATGGGGCTGAAATGGTCGCCGGACCCGGTCCGGCCGGTCGCATCCCGGCCTGCTGCCGCCGAGTGAAAATTACAAAAAGTTTAGGGGATGGGCGGCGTAAGCCGCCTATCTTCGTCCTCGAACTCTGATCGGGGGAAGCATGTTCCAATCGCTCTTCAAGCTGGGCCTCGGCCTGGCCGCCGCCACGGCCCTGACGGCCACGAGCCAGGTATCGTCTGCCGCCGCAGGAGCTGGTCGACATTGTCGATGCTGCGATTGAAGACCGGTCGCTCATTGGTCTAATTTTGATCATTTGCCCTTATTATTGTAGGAAAATGCGCTCTAAACAAAAACAGTTGTCACGACCGATATCAACAATTTGCGCAAATTTCTCGAAAAACTGTTGTATGAGTGTGGCTTGGCGGACTAATTTTCAAAGTCTTGTAACAATGAGGTTTTAATATGGTGGATAGTCTAGCCATTACGGTCATCGGTGGCTCAAATTCTGTAATGCGAAAGGGCTATTTGAAAGCGTTTGCGAACGCCATGCGGGACGCACATGGCGTGGATGTTAAAATGAACAACTTATCCGTTGGGGCTAACACTTCTGCGTTCGGCCTCTCCACAATTCTGGAAATGGACGATCTTACTGATGAGCTATATATAATTGAGTTTGGAATAAACGACTATGTATTCGCGCACAGAAACTGGAATTTATACACCTCGACAATAGAATCTATGATTCGAATTATACTTTCCCGTAAAGCGGGGGCTCGAATATTTATCCCACTTTTTGGCCGGCGCGGTCATGAAACGGTCGAGACAAAGAAAAAGATGAATGAATTTCATTTTCATCTTGAAACAATATACCCTATTAAAGTTATACCAGTTGACCAATATTTGTTGAATTCATTGAAAGAGGATGAGTTCAATGCCGCATATTCTGATAATGCACATTATCGCCTTCATCTTGTAACGTCATTAATTGGCCAGATGATAGCAAATTTTGTAAGTAATTCCCTCCAAGGCCCACGGGATATCGTTTCTGTTCCAGTCCGTTCTACACCAGTAGACCTTGATGGCGCGAAAATTTGCGATCTGAGATCCTTGTGAGAGGGCGCAATAGCTGAATTTGAAAATTCTTTGTTCAAAGAAAAAGCGCTGGTTTTGCGGGCTGGAGAGATTTGCGAGTTTGAAGTTCCCGGACGCTTGCTGCTGCTAAAATACGTTTCCAGTCAAGAATCGGGCCGCCTTAAAGTAACTACAGATGGCGATGAGATTGTTTTTGATACACTACACGAAAAGGTGGCGTCCGGGGATTATACTTTTCTGATACGCAGCTTGTTTTTGTATAATCACGACTGGACTTGTGTAGAGCCCGGGCGCCAGAGAAGAATTGTTCTTCAAGTGTTGAGAAGGGAAGACCCGGGCGAGGTCACGCTTCCTCAAAGGGACATGGTCGCGCCCACTGCTGACAAGCCCGCCGTATACCCATTTGTCGCTTTGTGTGTTTAAAACCTAGCCGCTCGTCGAGCCTGGCCGCAAAACCCCGCCGGAGCGCTCGGGCGGGGTTCTTCAATTCAGCGAGTATCGACGCCTACTCGTCGTCATCCATGCTCGGCACCGCCACCGCGTGGAAGCCGGCGTCGACATGCAGCGTTTCGCCCGTGCAGGAGAAGCCGAGATCGGAGAGGAGGTAGAGGGCGGCACCGGCCACGCCTTCCATCTTCGTGTCCTGCTTCATCATCGACCATTCACGGCCGGTCTTCATCAGGGCTTTGCCGCCGGAAATGCCGGCCATGGCCAGGGTGCGCATCGGGCCGGCCGACAGCGCGTTGACGCGGATGTCCTGCGGGCCGAGATCGCGGGCCATGTAGCGCGTGGAGGCTTCCAGCGCGGCCTTGGCGACACCCATGACATTGTAGGACGGCACAACCCGCTCGGAGCCCAGATAGGTCAGCGTGATCATGGATCCGCCATTGGGCATGAGGTGGGAGGCGCGCTTGCCCGCATCCACGAAGGAGAAGGCGGAGATTTCCATCGCCCGGCGCCAGCCCTCGCGGGTGGTGTTCTCGGTGAAGGAGCCGACCAGCTCGTCCTTGCCGGCAAAGGCAATGGCGTGGACCAGGAAGTCGATCGTGCCCCACTTGTCTTCCAGCGCCTTGAAACAGGCATCCATGGANGCGTCATTGGTGACGTCGGCCTGAACCATGAANGGNTCGCAGGGCAGGCTTTCCACCAGCGGNTTCANNCGGCGTTCCAGCGCTTCATCCTGNTAGGAGAAGGCNATCTCGGCGCCNTGGGCNGCCANNTGCTGGGCAATNCCCCAGGCAATNGAGTTCTTGTTGGCCACGCCCATGACAAGACCGCGCTTGCCCTTCATCAGNTCGCCGGCCGGGAAAACAGTATCGCTCATCGTGACATCCCCTCTGGATCAGATGCGATCTTAGACTTTTTCGAACACCACGGTGCCGTTCGTGCCGCCGAAGCCGAACGAGTTCGACATGGCGGTTTTCAGTTCGGCTTCGCGGGTCTCGGTGATGATGGGCAGGTTCAGCGCCGCGATGTCCGGGTCCATTTCGAACACGTTGATCGACGGGGCGACAAAGCCCTCGCGCATCATCAGCAGGGTGTAGACGGCTTCGTGCACACCGGCCGCGCCGAGCGAGTGGCCCGTCATCGACTTGGTGCCGGAGATCATCGGCGCATTGTCGCCGAAGACTTCCTTGACCGCCTGCATTTCCTTGATGTCGCCAACCGGCGTCGCGGTGGCGTGCGGGTTCAGGTAATCGATCGGGTTCTTGACCGTTTCCATCGCCAGCTTCATCGAGCGCACGGCCCCTTCGCCGGACGGGGCGACCATGTCGTAACCGTCCGAGGTGGCACCATAGCCGGTGATCTCGGCAATGATATTGGCACCGCGTGCCTTGGCCCGCTCATACTCTTCCAGCACGACGACACCGGCGCCGGCACCGCCGACGAAACCGTCACGGTCCTTGTCGAAGGCGCGCGAAGCCTGTTCCGGCGTGTCATTGTACTTGGTGGACATGGCGCCCATCGCGTCGAACAAATTGGAGAGGCCCCAGTGGATCTCCTCGCAACCGCCGGCGAACATCACGTCCTGCTTGCCCCACTGGATCTGCTCGGCAGCGGCGCCAATGCAGTGCAGGGAGGTCGTGCAGGCGGAGGTGATGGAATAGTTCACGCCCAGGATCTTGAACGGCGTGGCCAGCGTGGCCGAAGCCGTCGAGCTCATCGCCTTGGGCACGGCAAACGGGCCGATGCGGCGCGGACCCTTGTCGCGGGTGATGTCCGCGGCCTGGATGATCGTGCCGGCAGACGGACCGCCCGAACCCATGATGATACCGGTGCGCGGATTGGAGATGTCACTCTCCTCCAGACCGGCTTCGGCGATGGCCTGTTCCATGGCCATGTAATTCCAGCCGGCGCCTTCCGACATGAAGCGGTAGACCCGCTTGTCGACATGTTCTGCCGGGTCGATGGTCGGCTTGCCGCCGACATGACATTTGAAATTGTGCTCGACGAAGCTGTCCATGCGGCCGATGCCGCTTTTGCCAGCTTTCAGGGAACGCGTGACTTCCTCGGCATTATTGCCGATCGGGGAAATCACGCCGAGGCCGGTGATGACTACACGACGCATTGGGGGTCTCCTCGGAAGGGTCAGGCCATTTCGCCGGGCTTGAACAGGCCCACGCGCAGATCCTTGGCGGTATAGATGGCTGTGCCGTCAGCTTCGACACGTCCGTCGCCGATTGCCATGATCAGGCGGCGCTGGATGACGCGCTTCAGGTCGATGACATAGCGGACCAGTTTCGTGTCCGGCGTGATCTGGCCGGTGAATTTCACTTCGCCCACGCCCAGGGCGCGGCCCTTGCCGGGATTGCCCTTCCAGCACAGGAAGAAGCCGACCAGCTGCCACATGGCGTCGAGGCCCAGGCAGCCCGGCATCACCGGATCGCCCTTGAAGTGGCAATCGAAGAACCAGAGGTCCTTCTTGATGTCGAGCTCGGCCACGATATGGCCCTTGCCGTATTCGCCCGTCTCGTCATCGATGTGGAGAATGCGGTCCATCATCAGCATCGGCGGCGCGGGGAGCTGGGCATTCTCAGGCCCCCACATCTTGCCTTCGCTGGAAGCAATCAGTTCGTCGTAGGTGAAAGAACTCTGGCGGTCAGTCATATGGCCGGTCGGTTGCGCCGCAAAAGCACGGCTCGGGCCGGCTCCGGGCTGGTCATGGAAACCCGGCTGCCTTGGCTGACCGGGTGGGGTTAGGGCAGAGCGGTATCATGCGCGCGTGAGGCGCTCAAGGCGGGGTTGCCGTCACCTCCGGCTGCGCCGGTCTCATCCGTGTCGCGTTCTTCGGGGTAGACCCCCCACAAAGTCTGGGTCTGGACCCAGCCGCGATAACCCTGGGCCTCGACCCGGCACCAGCCGGTGCGGCAGCGTTCCAGGGCCAGGACAACACCGGGTTCGGCGACGGCCTCGACCGGCGATTCGGCATTGTCACGGGCATGAAGCGGTGTGTCTTCAAGCGTGTAGACCGAGCGGCGGCCGGACAGGATGGAGCGGTGCATCCAGGTCACTTCCCCGCCCGGATCGCGCACGCGGCGCCAGTCCGGCGTCTCAGCAATCACTTCCATGGGCAGGCCGGCCTGGACATAGCGCCAGGCAATGGGGTGCGAGGAGGAGGGGCCGGAGCGGCCATTGGCCACATCCACCTTGAGCGACACGAAGCGCGGCACCTGCTGGCCGGACGGCGTGTCCGGCCTGTCTTCCTGGGCCTGGACCGAAACCGGCAGGGCGAGGGCAAGCAAGAGGGCGAGAATACCGCGCATGGTGACAGACTCCTTCACCCCGCTTTCTCGCCCTTCCAGGGTTATTAGGCCGTAAATTTCACACGGTTCGTAGACGCGTGATGGTGAAATCGCCCCGGGTGACCCTATATGTCATCAGACCGGCCGGTGCCGGACCCAAGATTCAGGGAGGGGAAATCATGAGTTTTCGTCTGGCAATCACCAGTGTGGCCGCGCTTCTGACGGCTGGTATTCCGATGGCTGGCCTGGTGGCCGGCACGGCCGCGGCGCAGGAAGACGCGCCGGAAGTCACGCCGACCGATCTGGGTGACGGGCTTTACATGCTCACCACCGGCATTGCGGGCAATCTGGCCCTGCTGACCGGTGAGGATGGCGCCGTGATGGTGGATGACCAGCTGCCCAATACGGGCGAGCTGATCGAGGGTGCCGTGGTCGAGCTGGCCGGCGCCAGCGCCCCGCGCTTCATCGTCAACACGCACTGGCATGGCGACCATGTCGGCGGTAATGCTCACTTCGCCGAACAGGGCGCCACCATTGCCGCCCACCACAATATCCGCAGCCGGATCGACGCGTCGGAAGCCGAATGGGCCCAGGGACCGGCCATGCTGCCGATCATCACCTTCGGCCAGGACCTGACCTTCCACATGAATGGCCAGACCGTCGAAGTGGTCCACGTGCCTAGCGCCCACACGGATGGCGATGCCTTCGTCTATTTCCGCGAAGCCGACGTGCTGCACATGGGCGATGTCATGTTCTCCGGCCTCTTCCCCTATATCGACCTGTCGGCCGGGGGATCCGTGGATGGCTATATCGCCGCCATGGAACAGGCGCTCGCCATGGTCGGGGAAGACACCCGCATCATTCCGGGCCACGGCCCGCTCTCCGGACCGGCTGAGCTGGAAGCCTCTATCGCCATGGTGCGCGAAGCCGCCTTCCGCGTCCGCACCCTCGTCGAGGGCGGCGCCGATCTGGAAGCCCTGCGCGCGACCGAGCCGCTGGCCGATCTCCATGACGACTGGAATTGGGGCTTCATCTCCACCGACCGCTTCCTGCAGACCCTCTATAATGACGCGGTCGGCAACGACTATTCCTACGAATAGGTAACCACTTGCGCGGTCACGTGAATTTCGTGACCAAGAGTTAAGCCGCCGATCAGTTTCCGGTGAGGCCTGATGCGCCAGACTTCAGGCCATGGTCCCACCGGAAACCCCTCCCACCGATCCTCGCCGATCCGATCCGTCCCGCAGCCTGATCCGTCGCCAGCTTGGCTTTTCGGCCGGGGCGGGCCTGGGTCTCATCCTCTGGATGATCATCGGCCTGACGACCGGCAATCTCGCCCTGGGCATTGTCTTCGGCCTGCTGCCCGGCATCGCGATTGGTGTGGGCTTGCAACTTACAGCCTCAAAATGAATCCGCCGGTTGAACGCCGGGGCCGGGCTTTCTAGTCTGATCCCCGACTGATCGGGGGATACTCATGTCGCGTGTTCGTTTTTCGGGCCAGGTGGCTTCGGCCATGCTGGGCGCTGCCCTTGTGTGGGCCATGCCGGCCTCGGCGCAAACGCCGGACGCTGCGGCAGTGGCGAATGACGGGACGGCGCTGCTGGACATGCTCTACTCGCCGCGTCTCTACAGCGAGCCCAAACTCTCCCCCAATGGCCGGTATCTCGCCTATTTCCGCCTCGGCCAGGAAGACGGCGATCCGGACATTCTCGTGGTGCGCGATCTCGATGCGGATGATGATGGGCGCTCTGCCCTGCCGTTGGGCCCGGTCGATGCGCATGACCTGCGCTGGGCCCATGACGACCGCCTTCTGGTGACGGTCAGCCGGGCCGCCCGCAATGATGACCGCTACCGGATGGCAACGACCTTTTCCGTCGGCCGCGATCTCAACATGCCGCTCATCCCGCTGCCGGGACATTACGGTTCCCGCGGCTTCCTGACCGTGGCTGATATCGTCGACATTCTGCCGGACGATCCCGACCACGTTCTGATGCCCAATTACCGGGACCGCGACTACGACCTGTTCCGGGTCAATATCATGACCGGTGAGCGCGAACTGGTGGAGCGCGGAACGCCGTCCACGGTCGGCTGGCGCAGTGTCGACGGTGTGCCGGTCGTGCGGACCGACCTCTTCTACGACCGGGTCCGCTATCGTACCCGCAGCGATGTCGAGGATGATTGGGAATACACGGCTGAAATCCGCCGCGGTGAGCTGATCAATCGCGAAGTGGATTTCGAATGGGCCGGCTCGACCGGTGAGCCGGGTGAAATCTATGTCCGGGCCCGTCCGGAAGGTCACCAGTTCATGGGCATTCACCGCTATGACCTGGAGAGCGGCGATTTCCTGGAAACCATTGTCGAGCGTGAGGATTACGACATTGCCGGGTCGATGACCGATGCCACGACCGGTGAATATCTCGGCTATGCCTATGTCGCGGACCGCTGGACCTTCGATTTCGTCGATGAGCGTTTCCAGACCCACTACAATGCATTGCTGGGCTTTTTCGGTGACCAGATCATCATCAATCCGCGCTCCGTGGCCGGTGATCGCATGATCCTGCGTGTCGACGGGCCCGATGAAGTCGGCTCCGTCTATCTTTATGATGTCGAGGCCCAGTCTGTGGACCCGGTCTTCTCGCTTTGGCCGGAAACCCGCACGATCCCCCTGCAACCGGTCGAACCCTGGACCTATACCGCCCGCGACGGGTTGGAGATCCCCGGTTACATAACCTGGCCGGCCGCCGGAGACGGCCCAGACACGCCGCTTATCGTCATGCCGCATGGCGGGCCGGAATTGCGCGACCAGATCCGCTTCGACCGGGATGTCCAATTCCTGGTCCAGCTGGG
>NZLV01000016.1 GCA_002694345.1 Maricaulis sp. | reverse complement strand
TCCCATGGCTACGGAACTGGCATGGTTGAGGCTGAGCTGGGACAGGATCTGCCGGTCGGACGTCACCTCCACGATATCGGCCGCGTGCTCGAGACACCGCTCGCAACGGCGCACCCAGCTTGACCCGAAAGGCCGGACAGAGGTGTCGATGAAGACCGAGACCGGAACGGGAAGGACAACGGTCAAAGGCTTGCCACCCGCGAGCGCCGCTTCGGCAAAGAGAATGTCCGAGCCGGCCGCCATGGCACCATAGAACGAGCCGACATTCTGGCGCTCCAACACATCCTGGACGGTTCGGGCGAGCTGGGCTTCCCGATTGGCAAGCTCGGGATGGCCAGGATCGGCTTCACCGAAGATATGTCCGGCATAGTGGGCCGGGCGCGGGGGTTCCAGACCGGTCAGCCAGGCTTCCGACAAGCCCAGGGTTCGCGAGACCAGACGCAGCTGGCGCAAGGTGGTTGCGTGAGCAATGAAGTTTTCTTCGTCCTGCGCGAGGGCGCGTCGCAAGGCGAGATTGGCTGCACCCAACTCTCCCAGCAGGAGGTAGGCCTCGGCCTCGGAGGCGCACTGGTAGTAGGCCTGCTCAGGTTCAAGTGGGCGCTCGCCCCGGCAGGTTTCCAATACCTGGCGGGCGAGGGCACGGGAGGTCTCCGCGTCTCCGCCCAAGCGATACATGGTGGCGGCATTGATGCCGGGATAGTGGCCGCCCGTCTCTTCGAAAATATCGTGATATTTCCGGGCGGCCGCCCGGGCTCGCTCCGGAAAATTTGCCGCGTCTGATTCCAGGGCACTCGCCTTGAGCAGACGGGCGCCCAAGGCCAGGCAATCCTCGTCATGGCGGGCTTCGGCCAAGCGAAAACGCTCGTAATCCGCCTGGGCCCGCTCCAGCGCACCGGAACGGATCAGGCAGAGAACCGCCCGGTGCCGCAGCCAGAGATCATCCGGATTGCTGCGGAGGGCCTCCATGCACAGGTCATACGCACGGGCGAGATCCCCCCGCTTGAAGCGTTTGGCAATGCTCTCGCGCTGACGCATGAAGACCCTTCGCCCGACCCCTTTGGCCGGTCAGTCTATCAGGGTGCGGGCGGCGTGACTTCGATTTTCGGATCGATGATCACACGTGTGAGCTGGCTGCCCGCATCCTGGGAGGCGCGGATGAACAGCGCATACTCATAGCTCGCTTCGACTTCGCACTGGGAACCCAGTTCGAAACTGAAGGGCGCGCAGCTGGCCCCGTTCAGGGTCAGCCATTTCAGGCCGCAGAACTGGCCCGCCGGGAGCTCGGTCTTGAACTTGATCCGCGCCGGTTCGAAGCCCCAACCGGGGATGTGGACGTGGAAGATCAGGCGGGACGGAGCCGTCACCCGTTCATCGAAGGGCGACGCCATCACATCGCTGCACGGCGTCCACATGCCGGCGAGGGCTTGCTGGATGGCCGTGCGGAGCGTGGAGGAGTCCGCGCCCGGAAATTCCGAGACCGTTTCGGCGAAGGTGACGAAGATCGCGGAAATGTCCGCGTCCGAGAACCCGTCGCGGTCCTTGTCGCTGCCGTGGACGACGACAAAGCCGTCCGTGGCCTGCGCGACAAGACCCAGCTGGGTCATCTCCGGCGTGAAACCGCAATCGGCCTCGAGCTCCGTTTGGATGATATTGCCGTCAAAGGATTGGGCATCAATTCCAGGCATGGCTTTCCCCTTGCTTGCCCCCAACAAGCGGCCCTGCTGAGCAGGCCCGCGCAAAACACGCGCTATTCAGCGCTGAGCCGTTCCGCCCCGAGGCGCGCTTGCGCACGCCGCAATTCCGCCCGCGTATCGATCGGCAGACGATCCGTCAGCGGCGCCAGACGATGCACCATGGCAGCCCGGATCCGCGCCGCCTCTGCGCCATCGCCTTGCCGCTCGACCAAATCGGCCAGGCTGTTGGCGGTGGCAGCGTAGAGATAGGTCCCCTTGGACAGGCGCGCCGACCAGTCCTCGATCGACTGCAGGCTGGTGAGAAGGTGGGCCAGCGACAGGCCGGCAGAGTCCAGATCGCCCATGGCAATGAAGATCCGCGCCTCGATCAGCGCGGCATGCAGGCGGGTGTCCTCATAGCGGATGCCCTCGACATCGGCCCAGGATTCATGGGCCATGAAGGCGGTGGCATCGAGATAGGCCTGACGGGCCGCATCGATATTGCCGGCCAGGAGATTGGCCTCGGACAGCCAGACCCGCTGGCGAATACCCAGAAGGCGCCATTCCACATTCGCCGGATCGTGCCGGATCAGGGCATCGGCTTCGAAAGAGGCCGTCCGCAGGAGATCAAGGGCCGCAGCAACATCCTCGGGCTCGCTGTCGACACCTTCGGAGATATAGAGGCGCGCCAGCGCGTATTCCGCAGCCATGGCACTGCGCCGGACGCTCCAATTGTCGGCATCAGCCAGATGCGTCTCATAGACGTCGATCTGGGACTGGACGGCGGCCATCGCGGCCTCACGTCCCTCGGTCGGCTCCGACACGAAAGCGATCCAGCCATAGGCGTCCGCGACATCGATCCAGGCCTGTTCGGCCCCCTCGGAGGCCTCGGCAATGGTCACGAAGCGCTCGAGCGCCTGCTGCATTTCCACCTGCGCCAGGGCCAGCCGGTCCTGGCTGATATAGAGCGTGCCCAGATTGGAGTGGGCATAGGCGGCCTCGGCCTGCCATTCCAGATTGGCGGCATCATGGGCGAGGAGGCGTTCGGACAGGTCGCGATATTCGATGAAGCGCGCCTCGGCCGTGTCCAGCTCACTGCGGCGCCAGGCGAAATAGCCCGCCCAAAAGGCGCTCTGCGCATGCTGATAGATGCGGTCCGGCTGGTTCGGGTCCACAGCGATGATCCGGCTGGTCGCCTGATAGGCCGTGTTGAAATGCTGGTAGGCGCTGTCCAGATCGCCCATGTCGCTGTCGATCTCGCCGAGCAGCTGGAAAGCGCGGGCCCGCCGGCCCAGATCGTCGAGCGAAAGATGATGCGCCGCCTGGCCATCATAATACTCGATCACCTTGGCACCGACCGCGTCCAGCACGTCCAGGCGCCCCACGGGCTCCAGTCTTGTTCTCAGATCACTCAGCATGAACTCGATCAGGTCCTCTGCCTCGGCTTTGCGCCGTTCCGCCTCGGACCGGGCCGACACGGCAAATAGCGCCAGTGTCGACATGGTTAGCGTCAGAGCGATGAGACCGCCTGTGATCACCGTCACACGCCGCTGACGGCGCTGCAGGTCGCGCTGGATGAGCTGGTCCAGGCGCAGGTCGAGCAGGCCGGCGACGAGCTTGAGATGCGCCATGCGGCGGCCATCGCCCGTCGCCCGGAAATCCGCTGCGACCGGTTCCGGCTGGCCACCCCCCGCTTCGCGCAGGGCAGGCGGGAAGCACTCCAGCGCGGCCCCGTGCCCACTGGCTTCCGCGCCCGGCTCACCGGCGATGATGGCGGCGAGCACATCCCCTTGAGGGTTGAGCTCCCGGAAGGCGCGGATCTCGGCTTCGACCCAGCGCGAGCGGGCGGCGGAGGGCGAACACAACACGATCAGGGTGCGCGAACGGGACAGGGCATCGCGGACGGATTGCGACAAATCCCCGGAGGCCGGCAGATCATCCCGGTCGCGGAAAATCGGCGTCAGGCGCTGCGGCACCGGACCCTTGCGCGTCGACAGGCCGACCAGACGCGCCGGAACCCGGTAGGTTTCCAGGGCCTTGTGGATCCGGCCCGCCTCCTGAAGGTCATCATGGCTGTAGCTGATGAAAGCCCAGAATTCGTCGTGCTCGGCCATGTATCCACCCTGACTCTCTGCCCCGGGCATCATCAAGCCTGGCCTTCCGGCACGCAACCTTACAGCGGAGCCGGCCGGTCGCGCGCGCGGGGCTTTCAACAGGTTTGCAAAGGCGCGGGAGAGTTTGGGCGGGAAGACGCCAGGAAGATGCCGGGGAGGCGAAGGATACAAGGCGAAGTTGGGGCTTCGCATTGGGCAAGGTTTGCATCGCCTCACCTCCCCGACCCTGAACTCTTCCTAGGGAGGAGTAGGGTCGCTCGAAAGCGACAGAGTCACGCTACCCTGCCGTGCGATGGCACCGCGTGATCGCCGTCACGCTTATGCAGGATTTGCGATCAGGGGCGGTCCAGCACGATATCCCGGGCCTCGACCGTCACACCGCCGAACCCGGCCCGGGTGTGCAGGCGGACCGGCAGGTGAATACCGGCTTCGGGAAAGGCGGCCAGCCAGATCGTCAGGGGATGGCGCAATTCGGACGCGGACGGATAATCTTCCGGATCATAGCCGGAGACGGGCTCGTAATAGGCTTCGCAGACCCGGGCCTCGCCGCGCCAAGCCGCCGTTCTCACCCGCGCGGTGCCGGCATCCTCCAGCCGCAGGTCATAGCGCTGCTTTCCGTCAAACACAGGGATGCGGCCGGCGCAGGCCGCGTCGGAACTGCCTGACAAGGCGTCAGACAAGGCGAAAAAGGCCGTGATCGGGTCGAGAACCCCGGTCCGTTCCGCGGCGCTGGCCGGCGGCACGCCCCAGGAACCGAAGGGCGGCTCCGCCTGCGAGCGGGCCAGGTCATCCTCGAAGGAGACGGTAACGGAGCGGACCTTGTCGCCCGTGCGTTCCACATGGGCATAGTGCTGCGGCCGGATGCCCTCGCCATTCCGCGCACCGGACACTTCGGCCCGGATGTCGAAATCGGTGAACAGGGCCGCCAGACCGGCCGCGCCGACCGTGCCTTGCGCCTCGTAATGGTCCGGAGAGAACACCGCCTCGAGCTCGACCTCGCCCACCTTGAATACAAGGACGGAGCTGGAATAACGCGCCCGCAGACGGACCGGACCATCTGCCGCGCCCGTGCGCAGGCCCGGGACGGCGTCATCGGTCTCCGCTGGTGCAGAGACAGCCGGCGGGACCAGAAGCGACAGGATCAAAAGGCCGAAACCCAGGGGACGGGACAGAAGCAAAACCGGACACTCCGCAACATTCAGCGCGCAGAATGACCGCGCTTCATGGCGATTTGAAGCCCGTCAGACCGCATCTGCCGTTTCCGCCTCCAGCGAGGCCTGGTCGAGACCGGGAATGCTCAGCCCCCCCTCTTCCGCCGGGCCGGCCAATTGGCGGAACCCGGCGAACAATTCGCGCCCCATACCGGTCTGCGCTGCGCGCGGCGGTGTCGCGGACGACCGGGTCGCCAGGGCTTCGGCCTGAACTTCCAGACGGCCCGCGACGGCGTCAAGAATGACCCGGTCACCCGCTTGCACCTTGCCGATCAACCCGCCCAGCGCGGCTTCCGGACTGACATGGATCGCGGCCGGCACCTTGCCCGAAGCGCCGGACATGCGCCCATCTGTGACCAGGGCGACCTTGAAGCCGCGGTCCTGCAAGGCGCCCAGCGCCGGGGTCAGGCGATGCAGTTCGGGCATGCCGTTTGCCCGCGGCCCCTGAAAACGCAGAACGGCGATGAAGTCGCGATCCAGTTCGCCGGTCTTGAACCGGTCCATGAAATCGTCCTGGCTGTCGAAGACGAGCGCCGGGGCCTCGACGANCCGGTGCTCCGGCTTGACGGCNGANACCTTGATNACCGCGCGACCGATATTGCCGTCCAGCACTTTGAGCCCGCCATCGGCGGCGAAGGGATCGGACACCGGACGCACCACATCCAGATTGGCGCTCTCCGGCTCGGCTTCCTGCCAGACCAGCTCACCACCCCGATCCAGGGGCTCGCACGCATAATGACGCAGGCCCGGCCCCATGATGGTCTGCACATCCTCGTGCAGCAGCCCGGCGTCGAGCAGTTCGCGGATGACGAAAGCCAGACCGCCAGCGGCATGGAAATGGTTCACATCTGCCGGACCGTTCGGATAGACGCGGCACAGGAGCGGCGTGACCTTGGCCAAGTCATCGAAATCATCCCAGTCGATCAGGATGCCCGCCGCACGGGCGATGGCGATCAGGTGAATGGTGTGATTGGTCGACCCGCCGGTGGCGTGCAGGCCGATAATGGCATTGATGATCGCCTTTTCGTCGACGATATCAGCCAACGGGATATAGCTGTCACCATGCGCCACAATGGCTGCGGCGCGCTGGGCGGCCGCCTTGGTGAGCGGATCACGCATCGGATCCCCCGGATTGATGAAGGCCGAGCCGGGAATGTGCAGGCCCATGATCTCCATCAGCATCTGGTTGGAATTCGCCGTGCCGTAGAACGTGCAGGTGCCGGGCGAGTGGTAGGACTTGCTTTCCGCATCCAGAAGCGCATCGCGGCCCACTTTTCCTTCGGCATAGAGCTGGCGGACCTTGGCCTTTTCCGGATTGGGCAGGCCGGAGCGCATCGGGCCGGCGGGCACGAAGATCACGGGCAGGTGACCAAAGCGCAGCGCGCCGATCATCAGGCCCGGCACGATCTTGTCGCACACGCCCAGGCACAGGGCGGCGTCGAACATGTTGTGGGACAGGGCAATCGCCGTGGCCATGGCAATGGCATCGCGTGAGAAGAGCGACAATTCCATGCCGGGCTGGCCCTGGGTGACCCCGTCACACATGGCGGGCACACCGCCCGCGACCTGACCGACCGCCCCGACGTCCTGGAGCGCCGCCTTGATCAGGGCCGGGAAGCCCTCATAGGGCTGGTGCGCCGAGAGCATGTCATTATAGGCGGTGACAATGCCGATATTGGCAGAATCGCCGTCCTTGAGCGCACGTTTGTCCGCCCCCGGACAGGCCGCGAAGCCATGCGCCAGGTTTCCGCAGGACAGGACCGAGCGGTTGCGGCCGTCCTCGCCCGCCGACCGCATCTGGGCCAGATAGGCGGCGCGGGTTTTCGCGCTGCGCTCGCGGACACGGCGGGTGACCTGGGCAATGACGGGATTGAGGGTCTGGGCCATGGGATTGGCACCTTTCAATGGGCGTTGTTCAGTCAAGACACGCTATTCGGTCCAGTGGACCTCCAGCGGCAGGTTCGGGTCGCGCAAGAGGGCCCGGACCGGCTGATCCGCGACCGGGCCGTCCTGCAGGGCGCGCTCCAGCGCATCTCGCTTGCCGGCGCCCGAGAGCATCAGGACGATCCGTCCGGACGGGGCGATGGCGCCGAGGGTCAAGGTCATGCGCAAGGTATGCGGACCGGTGACATCGGTCTGAGCCGCCTGGACGGCGGCGACCCGCCGACCCGTTCTGGACAGCGCCGTATCCAGTCCCTGAGCACGCGGGAACCAGGACGCGGTATGGCCATCAGCGCCCATGCCAAGGACCACCACGTCGGGGGGATCGATCTCCGCGACACGGGCTTCGACCTCGTCGAGGGCCTCCAGCGGTGTTTCCGCCGCGGCTTTCAGGCCGACGAAATTCGCCTTGGCCGCGCCGCCCTGAAGCAGGGTGTCATGGATGAAATGCGCATTGGAGCCCGGTGCATCGAAATCCACCCAGCGCTCATCCACCAGAAGAATGGTGACGCGGGACCAGTCGATCGAGGCTTCGGCCAGCCGCTGGTAGAGACCGGCCGGTGTCGAGCCTCCGGATACGGCCAGGACCGCTCGGCCACGCTCCAGCAGGGCGCGGCTGAGATCATCGCGAATGCGGTCGGCCAGCAAGTCCGCCATGGCCGCGCCATCCGCGTGGATGGTGAAGGGATGGGTCGTTTCAGCGAGACAGGGCATGGAACCATTCCCGGCTTTCGCGATCCAGCATCAGGGCTGACTGGGTGGGACCATCTGTTCCCGCCTGGTAGCCATAGAGCTTGGCCTGCCCCTCATCCCAGGCCTGGATGATGCCATCGACCCAGCGCCAGGCCGCCTCGACTTCATCCCGCCGCATGAAGAGGGAGAGATTGCCGCGCACCACAGCCATCAGGAGCCGCTCATAGGCGTCGGGATAGTCGGCCTCGAAATGCTCGGCGTAGGACAGGTTGAGCGGGACATAGCGCAGGCGCAGACCGCCCGGCCCCGGGTCCTTTGTCATCAGCATGAGTTTCACGCCCTCATCGGGCTGCAGGCGGATGACCAGACGATTGGGATGCAGCGTGCCCTTGGCAACGCCGACAATGTCATGAGGCACCTGTTTGAACTGGACGATGATTTCGGAACGCTGCGAGGCCATGCGCTTGCCGGTGCGCATGTAGAAAGGCACCCCGGCCCAGCGCCAATTATCGACCATGGCCCGGATACCGACAAAGGTCTCGGTGTCGGTATCGTGGCCGACTTCCTCGGCATAGCCGGGCACGCTTTCCCCGGCCACCGCGCCGGCCTGGTACTGACCCCGCACGACATCATTGGAAACGGTCGCCGCCGTGACCGGACGCAAGGCCTTGAGCACTTTCAGCTTCTCGGTCCGCACCGAGTCCGCGTCCAGAGATTCCGGCGGTTCCATCGCGACCAGGCAGGCCAGTTGAAGCAAATGGTTCTGGACCATGTCCCGCAGTGCGCCGGACCGGTCGTAATAGGTCGCCCGCTTGCCCGCCCCCAGCGTCTCGGCCACGGTGATCTGGACATGGTCGATGCCGTTGGCGTTCCACAAGGGCTCGAACAGGTAGTTGGCGAAGCGCAGGATGAGCAGGTTCTGGACGGTCTCTTTGCCCAGATAGTGGTCGATCCGGAAGATGTTGTTTTCGCGGAAGACTTCGCCGACCTTGTCATTGATCTCGCGGGCCGTGTGGTAGTTCGAGCCGATCGGCTTCTCCAGCACGATGCGGGCATTCCACGTATTCAGCGACTGGCGCGCCAGGCCGGCACAGACCGATCCGTAGATCGAGGGCGGAAGCGCCAGATAGTAGAGGCGGATCTTGTCTT
>NZLV01000015.1 GCA_002694345.1 Maricaulis sp. | reverse complement strand
GCCGGGACCGCCACCGTGTTCGAGGATGCCGGCATTCCGGTCACCCGCGTCAACAAGGTGTTCGAGGGGCGGCCGCACATTGTCGACATGATGAAGAATGGCGAAGTGCAGTTGATCTTCAACACGACCGAAGGTCGCCAGTCGCATCTGGACAGCTATTCCATCCGCCGCACCGCCCTCGACATGAAGATCCCCTGCTACACGACAGCCTCGGCTGCGCGGGCGGCAATTCTGTCTCTGCGGCGCATTGATGACGGAGCGCTTGAACCTGTGGCCCTGCAGACCTACTCTTGATGGTCAACTTCGTGGAGGCTAGCCTGCTCTCCACTCCCGAAGATAAGTGGTCGTATGAACAAGATCCCGATGACCGTCGCCGGGCATAAAGCCCTCGACGAAGAGCTGAAACGTTTGAAATCTGTCGAACGCCCGGCAGTAATCGCCGCCATTTCCGAGGCGCGCGAACATGGTGACCTGTCCGAAAACGCGGAATATCACGCCGCCAAGGAACGCCAGGGCTGGATCGAGGGCCGCGTGCAGGAACTCGAGGACAAGCTGGCCCGTGCCCAGGTGATCGACATCGCCAAGATGTCCGGTGACCAGGTCAAGTTCGGCGCCACCGTCACCGTGCTGGACGAGGACACCGAGGAAGAAGCGACCTACCAGATCGTGGGCGATGACGAGGCCGATGTGAAATCCGGCAAGATCTCGATCTCCTCCCCGATTGCCCGCTCCCTGATCAACAAGGAAGTCGGCGACGTCGCGGAAGTGAACGCCCCGGGCGGTCTGAAAAGCTATGAGATCATGGCGGTGAACTGGGCCCACTAGGCCGCAGGCGTCATCGCTGAAGTTTCAAACCGGCGCTCCAATGGGGCGCCGGTTTTGTTTTGGGGGGCATTTCCCCCCTCACGGCAGCACGAATTTCACCTGGAATTGCGCCACGCTTTCATCCACGCCGGAAACGCCGAACTTGTTGTGCCAGTACTGGTATTCCACCCCGACCCAGACATGCTCGGCGGCCGGGACCTGCCAGAGCAGTCGGGGCACGATGAGCTGATGGTCGGTTCCAGCGCCCTCACCACCCGCCAGATCGGCAAAGCCTTCGGCGAGGAAGGACTGGCCGCCCAGCTGGAAGGGCCGGTTCCAGACAATCGTGGACTGCCAGGTCGAGCCGGGCCGTTGCGGATCATCCCGGTGATAGGCGTGGACACGGACAAACCGGAAGCCCGGCAGGTCCAGGTCCACGGCCGCCCCGAAAAGCTGGCGGTCCAGACCTTCATCACCCAGCTCGAAATTGCCGACCAGATAGACATCACTCACCACACCGAAGGACCAGTCCTGGCCCGTCATGCGTGACAGGGAGAGGCGCGGCGAGATCTCGCCATAGGCGCTGCGCTGACCGTCATCCCCGAGGGTCAGATCGGCAAACACGAAGAGATCGCCATAGCGCCAACGATTGGCGTGTTCGAGCGTGATCACGGTCCGCGCCCGATCGCCCAGCTCATAGGTGGAGCCGCGCAGGAGCTGCACATTCTCGGTGTGGAATTCAATCAGACCCTGGGCCGCGGCCGGGGCGGCCAACCCGGCCATCGCCATCATCAAACCGGAGACAACGCGCATCGATACCTCCCAACCTGTTTGCTAGAGACTAGCGGATCATGCGCCTTACGGGCTAATCATACACAAACTCCGCACCACAAACGAAACCTCCGGGACAATCATGATCGTCAGACGCTTGGCAACATCCCTGCGAAAGCAGGACTGGATGGCGGTGAGCCTGGAAATCCTGATTGTCGTGGTCGGTGTTTTCCTCGGTCTTCAGGTCAACAACTGGAATGAAGACCGTCTGGCCCGTGAAGCGGAGCGGGATTTGATCCTGCGCCTGGAAGTCGACCTGCAGGACGCCCGGGCGGACACCATCAGTGCCATTGCCAGTCTGGAGACACTGACCGGGCGGACCGGAATTCTGATCGATCTCTTGCGCGCCGAGGAAACGGTGCCGGACCGGCCGGACATGGACGGCATTCTGGGCGCGGCCATCCGGGTGGATACCCCGCCCGGCCTGTCCGCAACCTATCAGGAAATGATCTCCACAGGCTCGCTTTCCAGTTTGCAATCAGAGGATTTGCGGCGCTCGCTAACCCAGTACGGCCAGTTGGGGGAGGTCATCACGGATATGGCGAACGCCGTCGTCCGGGACATGATGGCGTTTGACAATCCGGATTCGATCATGGCCGCCTATGACATGCCGGGCGATTGGAGCCGTGCACCGGAAACCATGTCCACCAGTGTCGACTGGCCCAAACTGCGCCGGGCCCGCGGACAGGTTCGCGCGATTTGGGTCGACCAGAATGTCATGCTCCGGGCCTCCCGGGAGCAGCTGACCAATATCGACATCATCCTCGCCCTGCTTCGCGGCGACACGGAAGAAGCCGACCGTCTGAGGGCGGCCGACAACTGACACGCCATCACGGCCCGGCAGAAAAAAGGGGCGGCCCTGTCGGGGCCACCCCTCATTCTCGCAACAGCGCCGGCCTGATCAGTCCAGTCCCGGCACCTGCCCACTCGGATCCACGCGCTCGCCATTATGGTGCAGCTCGACATGGACATGCGGCCCGGTCGCACGGCCCGTGGCCCCGACCCGGCCGATCTGCTCGCCTGCCGCCACCTGGTCACCTTCGGCCACATCAAACCCTTCCAGATGGGNATAGACCGTCTGCCAGCCATTGCCGTGATCGATCACGATCGTATTGCCCCAGGCCTCGCTGCCGCGATAACCGGCGGCTGCATGGACCACGACACCGGCACCCGGTGCGGCCACCGGCGTGCCGCGTTCCGCTGCGATGTCATAGCCATGGTGGAAGGCCGGAGCCCCGGCCGGGCGCGCCGGGCGCTCACCATAGCGGGACGTGATCCGGCCCTGGGTCACCGCATGGGTGAGATGGGGCGGCGTGACAGCCGTCCCGAACGAGGCCTGACCGGAATGCACATGGGTGTGCGGTGCGGCGGGGGCAGACGGATCGACCATCACGCGGGGTGCCGGTGCGGGCACAGCCGCCGTGACCGGCACGGCGGACACGGTCGGCGCCACGGCCCGGACCGCGCGCAACTCACTGGCCGGACGTTCCGGCAAGCCGGGCGAAACGGTTTGGGTCAGATGCACGGCATGCGGCGCGTCTGCCGGCCGGCGCTCTGTGACCAGGGCCTGGGCACCTGCCAGCGGAACGGCCGTGGCCAGAACGGTGGCGGCGAGCCAGATCGCTCGGCCCTTCCGCGCGACGGGCTGGGTCATGATGGCTTGGATACGCATTTCACGATGTCTCCTGTTGGACGGTCCGAACGCGGAAACGGCCGGAGCCGCACTCCGCATCATGTCGATCAGCGCGGCCGCATAGGCCTTGCGCTGAGCGCCCCCCAGCGCCTTCAGCGTGTCCCGGTCGCAGGCGATTTCCCGCGCCGCATTCAATTCCCGCTCAATCCGGCGCAGCGGCCAGTTGAACCAGTTCAGGGTGATCAGGGCGGCACCAACCAACCGGTCGCGCTCATCGCCGCGTCGCAGATGACTCAGCTCGTGAGCCATGGCATAGCGCCCGGCCTCCCCGGTCATGCCGTCCGTATCGGGCAGGACGACCACACCCTGCCAACCGGTCAGGAAGGGCGTGTCCCCTGCCGGACCGATGCGAAGGGCGGGTGCCCGCACGCCGATCCGCCGGGCCAGGCGCTCAAAGGGCTGACGCTCCTCGCGGCTGGCCTCCCGGGTGCGGGACAGAAGGGCGTGGCGCGCCCTGTGCCGGATCCCGCACAGGATCAGCATCGCGAACAGCCCGGCCAGATAGAGGCCACCCAGGAGTGTCGTCAGCGGCAGGTCCGGCCGTATCGCCGCCGGCCTGTCCGCAGCCACCGCTGTTGAGAGCCGCACAGTGTCCGGCAAGGGACCCAGTTCCAGACCCGGACCAAAACCCGTCTCGACCGGTGCCGGGACCAGATAGATCAGCGGAGCCAGCAGGACCGGCAGCAGCGTCACCCACCGCGCGGTCCGCCACAATGTCACTTCCGCCCCGGCCAGACGGGTGCGCAAGCCCCGCGCGGCCAGCCAGACAACGGCGCCGGACAGGACGGACAGACCCGCCCCGATCAGAGCGGCATCCAGCAGACCGCTCATGCCTCCTGCTCCGGATCACCGGTTTCCAGCAAGCGCGTCAGCGCCTCGGCTTCCTCGTCGGAAAAGAGCTTGCTGCCCGCGAAGGCCGTGCCCGGCAAAGGACCGTCCATGTCGAGCACATTGGCCGCGAAATCCCGGATCATCCGGCTCATCATCGAGACCTTCTCGACCTGCGCCTCGAAGACGGAGAGGCCATGCACATCCTTGCGGACGATCAGCCCCTTTTCCGTCATTCGCGTCAGCAGGGTCCGCGTGGTGGAATAGGACCAGCCTGTTGCTCCGACGACCCCGTCCTGCACTTCCCGCGCGCTTTGCGGACCACGGGACCAGAGATGTTTCAGGACGGCCAGTTCAGCCTGGGAAGGGGCAGCAGAGCTCACGACAGGACCTACAATGTTGCTACAAGCGTCACATCATGTGACACGCGTAGCATAACCCTGTCAACACCCGCCGCATGGCGGCAGTCTTGACGCTGCCGCGGAGGCCCTTTCTAAGTCGGAGCATGTCGACGCCGAACGCCAAACCGTCTGCCACTGTCATCTGGGTTGTCTCCGATGGCCGTCGCGGGATCGAGAACCAGGCCCTGGGCCTGGCCGAAGCCGTGGCCGACCGCCTGGAAACGCCCTGCCGGATCGAGCGCGTGGTGATCCGCAAGGGCGGGTTCGTCGCCCTGCCCGCCGCATCCCGGCCGGCGCTCTGGATCGGCTGCGGACGCGCCGCCGTCGCACTGGCCCGCAAGCACCGCCAGATCTTTCCTGAGACCTATTTCGTCTATGTCCAGGACCCGCGCGGGCGCCATAACCAGTTCGACCTGATCATCGCGCCGGACCATGACCGTCTGGCCCGCTCCAATGCCGTGTCCATGATCGGCTCGCCGAACCGGATTTCCCGCGCAAAGCTGGAGGAAGGCCGGGCGCAATTCGCCGCCCGGATCGACGCCTTGTCCGCTCCCCGCGCTGCCGTGCTGATCGGCGGGGCCTCCAAGCGCTACACGGTGACACCGGCCATCGCCGATTATCTGGAACAGCGCCTCGACGATCTGCTCGCCCGGGACATCAGCCTGATGGTGACCGTGTCCCGCCGCACACCGGACGCGGTCCGCGACCGGCTGGCCGCCCGCTTTGCCGGCCACGACCGGGTCTGGTTCTTCGACGGTGCGGGTGAGAATCCCTATTTCGCCTTCCTGGCTGCGGCGGACTGGATTTTCGTCACCGAGGAATCGACCAATATGCTGCTGGAGGCCGGGTCGACGGGGGCGCCGGTCTATGTCCTGCCCATGGCTGGAGATCCGGGCAAATTCGCCCGCCTGCACGCCGCCCTGGAAGGCCGG
>NZLV01000014.1 GCA_002694345.1 Maricaulis sp. | reverse complement strand
TTCCAGGATGGTGGCGGCGACGGCGTGATCGCCCAGGCTGATGAAGGCACGGGCCTCACACACTTCGGCCGGCCAGCCACCACCTTCGATCCGCCAGGTCTGGGCGTCCTCCAGGGCGGCCATGGCATCATCGCCGCTCATGGCAATGCAGGCCTGGTAGCGCATGCGTTCTTCCTGTCGGGCTTCGCCCTGGGCCCAGGCGGACGGGATGACAAGCAGGCTCAGGGCCAGACAGGCAAGTCGGTTCATCGGACACACTCAATCGCCAAGATGGTTCTCAGGCTAGTCAGCGGCCGGCCCTGCGTCCATCGCCCTGAGCGTTACAAAGGCATCATGCGGCCTTGCCGGATCGGGCCTGCCGGTTTGTTTTCGGCGGCAAGGTATGAAACAAGAGACACCCTGTTTCCGGCGCGCTGTTTTCCGTTTTCATGAAAATTCTCCAGGTCATTCCCGAACTCGATGCCGGCGGTGCCGAGCGGACGACGCTGGAAGTGGCCGAGGCGATCATCGCTGATGGCGGTGAGGCGCTTGTCGCCAGCCAGGGTGGCCGCCTGGAGGGGGAGCTGGACGCGCTGGGTGGTCGCCTGATCCGCATGCCGCTGGCCAGCAAGAATCCGATCACGCTGTGGCAGAACACGAACCGGCTGGCCGACCTGATCCGGCTGGAGGGCGTCGACATCGTGCATGCCCGCTCGCGCGCCCCCGCCTGGAGTGCCAAATGGGCAAGTGACCGCACCGGCGCGCATTTCGTGACGACCTATCACGGCACCTACAATGCGCGTTCGGGGCTGAAGCGGCGCTATAATTCCGTGATGGCGCGCGGGGAGCTGGTGATTGCCAATTCCCAGTTCATTTCTGCCCATATCGCGCGCGAACATCCTTTTGCCCAGCCGCGGGTGCGGGTCATTCCGCGCGGTGTGGAACTGGCGCGCTTTGCGCCGGATGCGGTGTCACCGGAGCGCGTCGATGCCCTGGCGGAAGCCTGGGGCGTCCGTCAGGACCGCGCCATCCTGATCCTGCCGGGCCGCCTGACCGGGTGGAAGGGACAGCGCGAAGCGATCCGGGCGATGGGCCGGATCCGGCGCCATGGCGAGATCGAGCAACCCCTTTTGCTGCTGGCCGGCGACGCCCAGGGGCGCGATGCCTATGTGGCCGAACTGGAAAACCTGATCGCGGTTGAGGGTGTGAAAGACGATGTCCGTCTCGTCGGGCATTGCACGGACATGCCGGCCGCCTTCGCCTTGAGCGACCTTGTCCTGACGCCCTCCAACGAACCGGAAGCCTTCGGTCGAACGGCCGCCGAGGCGGGGGCGATGGAGAAGCCGGTGATCGCGGCGGATCATGGTGGGGCCCAGGAGGTCATCCTGCATTCGGAACCCGGCTGGCGGGTGACGCCGGGGGATGACGAAGCCCTGGCAGCGGCCATAGAAGGGGCGCTCAGCCTGTCGCCCGCCGACCGGGCCGGGATGGGCGCGCGGGCCCGTGCCCATATCAGTGAGCATTTTTCTACCGCTGCCCTGCAAGCTTCGACTTTGCGGGTCTATCGTGAAGTTCTAAACTCAGTCCCATGACCGAACCGCAGCGCGATATCACTTACATCCTGCATTGGGGGGATCTGGCCGCCACCGTGCGCATGCTGGCGTCTGCCCGGCTGATCCGCGATGTCTACCGGCGTGACCGGATCATCCTGCTCACGACGCCGGACTATGAGAGCTTTCTCAAGCACAGCCCCTATTTCAATGCGATCGAGATCGATGCGCTACCGGATACGCGCCCGATGGCGGGTCTGCGTGACAAGCGGGTCAAGCTGACCAAGCCGAGCCGCGTGTTCGATCTGGTCGGCGATTCCGATTCCCGGAAGCTCAAGAAACTGTTCCGCTTCTCCCGTTGCCAATGGCACGAGATCGCGCCGACCGGGAAAACCGGCCAGCATCCGGTTGACGAAGTGGCAGGCAAGCTGAATGCCGTTCTCGGCACCGGTCCGGACCATTACCCGCTGGGGGGCGCTCCGGCGCCGGACGCCAGCTGGGTGGATTTCCTGGCCAAGAAATCACGCATGCTGGACCCGGAATATTTCGGCCTGAACGGGCAGTTTGCCCTGTTGGCGCCGGCCGGCGACACGGTGAAGCCGCAACTGCGCTGGCCGCAGGAAAAATGGGCGGCTCTCGCGCATGAGCTGCAACAGGCGGGTATTACGCCGGCCCTGGTCGGCGGTCCCGATACGCGGGATGTCGGGCGGCATGTGGCGCATGTGACGCCCGGCGCGCGCGACATTACCGGCAAGGCCAAGCTGGCCCAGCTGGCTGGCCTGGCGCGCCATGCCTGTTTCGTGTTCGGCGAGGACACGCCGCTGCTCCATCTTCTGGTGGCGTCCGGCGCACCGGCCCTGGCCCTTTACGGGGATGTGGGCGACCCGGCGCTGATCGCGCCGCGGGGCGATGAGCCCGTGATCCTGATGCATGCGCCGACCCTGGCCCAGGTGAGCCCGGAAGAGGCCATCGCAGCCATGAAGTTCGCGGGCGGATTCAATCGCGAGCCTGCGGCGGCCTGATCGCCTGGCGCGGGAAATGGCTTGAATCCGCAGTGGCGAGCGCCCAGTTACAGGCCTGCGCGCTTGCCAAATGTGATCATTTGACCATAGTGCGCGGCTTCCCGACCGGCCACCGGCGTGAATTGCCGCTTAGGACTTGATCCGGCGACGGCTCGGAGGGATTAGTATGCTTCAGCTTGAAGGGCCACAAGGGAGACAAGGCCATAGCCCGTAGACCGCACCAGGCGCAACCGCCCAAGAAAGAGGGGCCGCGCACCAACCGGGATATCCGCGTACCGCGGGTCCTCCTGATCGACGAAAACGGCGAAAAACAAGGCATCATGCCTGTCGAGGCAGCCCTCGAGGCCGCCGAGGAAGTGGGACTCGATCTTGTCGAAGTGTCCCCGAATGCTGATCCGCCGGTCTGCAAGATCGTCGATTACGGCAAGCTGAAATACCAGGAACAGAAGAAAAAGGCCGAGGCCAAGAAGAAGCAGAAGACCGTCGAGATCAAAGAGATCAAGATGCGTCCGAACATCGACATTCACGACTACCAGGTGAAGACGAAGGCGATGACGCGCTTTTTCGAGGCGGGTGACAAGGTCAAGGTGACCCTGCGTTTCCGGGGGCGCGAGATGGCGCACCAGGATCGTGGCATGGACATCATGAACCGGGTCAAGGAAGACTTCGCCGAAGTGGCCAAGGTGGAATTCGAGCCGAAGCTTGAAGGTCGCCTCATGGTCATGGTGATGGCGCCGCGCTGATCCGGCTCCGCCCTTTATTCCGCTCAAGCAAACGGCGCCCCTCGGGGCGCCGTTTCTGTTTGCGCTAGGCTTTGCTGCTCTCGTCCTCGACCTGGTCCAGCTCGTCGGTCCGGGCCAGTTGCGGGAAGAGTTTCAGCCAGGCTGCTGCCGTGACCAGTGCCATCACCCCGCCCAGAAGGACGGCGCCGACGGGGCCGAGGAAGCGTGCCGCCACGCCGGATTCAAACTCGCCCAACTCATTGGAGGCCGAGATGAAGATGAATTCCACCGAGGAGACCCGGCCGCGCATGTCCATCGGGGTGGCCAGCTGGATGATGGACTGGCGGATGAAGACCGAAATCATGTCGGCGGCACCGGTTATGGCGAGGGTCAGCAGGGACAGCCAGAGCAGGGTCGACAGGGCAAAGCCGATCATTGCGATGCCGTAGATGGCGATGGCGCCCAGCATCCACAGACCGATCTTTCGGGTGAGGGGGCGGGTGGCCAGCAGAAAGGCGATGACAGCCGCTCCCAGGGCGGGCGCCGTCCTCAGCAAGCCGAGGCCGACCGTATCCGTCATCAGGATGTCGCGGGCAAAGACCGGCAGCAGGGCCGTGACCCCGCCGAACAGGACCACGACGAGATCCAGCGAGATGGCGCCGAGCACGATCTTGTTGTCCCGGACATAGCGCAAGCCCTGAAGGGTCATCTTCCAACCGGACTGGCCGACCACTTTTTCATGGGCCGGCGTCCGCGCTGTCGCGATGGCCAGGGTGGCGAAAACGAGAAGGCCGGCGCTGACCATGTAAACGGTCGTCGGGCCAAGAATGTAGAGCAGGCCGCCGATGGCCGGTCCGCCAATCGCCGCGCCCTGGAAGCCCAGAGAGTTCCAGGCAATGGCCTGGCGCATGTCTTTCCGCGGAACGATACGGGGCAGGAGTGCGCTGGCCGCGGCGGGGGAAAAGGCATGCATCATGCCCAGCAGGATGGCGGCCCCAAAGACCAGCCAGAGCGTCATGGAATTGGCGAAGAAGGGGCTGATCGCGAGGATGAAGGCGCAGGCGACCCGCACCAGATTGGTCACGATCAGGATGAGCTTCCGGTCGAGCCGGTCGGCCGCCTGGCCGCCGACGAGCGATAGCAGGAAGACCGGGGCAAACTGGGCCAGTCCGACAAAGCCCAGCATCAGTGCCGATTCCTCGATCGAGCGGGTCTCGCGCGCCACGTCATAGACCTGCCACCCGATCGCGACGGCCTGCATTTGCCGGGCTGCGGACAGGGATTGCCGCATGAACCAGTAATGCCGGTAGGGCTGGTGCCGGAAAATATCGAGCGAGGGTGTCAGCATGGGTGCNCGTCCTGTTGNGCGCGCAGGCTANCGCCGGGCGTGTCACAAAGGAATTGCGGGTCGCATNGGGGCCGTGCCNNATCCGCGGTGCGGCAAGCGGACCGGTTTACCTGCCNGAAAAATCCGGCCAAGACGGGATTTCCCGGTTTTCGAAAGGGTTTGCTCAATGCTGACGTGGCGCCGACACCGCAGTGCCCGAACGCGACATGCGCTGAAATTCCGCGCGGTCAGCGGCCTGCTGTCGAGCCGGCTGTGGGCGCAGATCCTGCTGGCCATGGCGGGCGGCATTGCGCTGGGCGCCTTGCTGGCGCCGAGCGTGGGGTCTGCCATTTCGGTGTCCATTCCGCAGGCAGAGGAGCTGGGCCTGTGGCTGCGCCTGCCGGGCGCGATCTTCCTCAATCTGATCCAGATGGTGGTGATTGCACTGGTCACCTCGTCGATCATCCTGGGCATTTGTGCGTCCGGTGATGCGGAGCTCCTGCGGCGGGTGGCCAGTCGCATCCTGCCCTATTTCCTCGCGACCACGACCCTGGCGGTCCTGTTGGGCGTCGGGGTGGCCTTGCTGGTTTCGCCGGGACGCCTGGTGGATGCGGGCTTGTTGGCCCAGATGCCGGCGGAGGCCCTGCCCGTCGCCCAAGAGGCCGTGAGCGCCGCGACCCCGGCATCCGGGCCCATCGTGGAAGGTCTGGCCGCACTGATCCCGGCCAATCTCTCCTCCGCTCTCCTGACCCAGAACATGCTGCAGATCGTCATCGCGGCCGTTCTGGCGGGCGTCGCCCTGGTCAGTCTGGATGCGGACCGGATCCGGCCGCTCATCCACCTGATCCAGGTGGTGCAGGAGGCCGCCCTGGTGATCGTTGGCTGGGCCATGCGCCTGGCTCCGATCGCTGTCTTCGGCCTGATGTGTGATTTCGTGATGCGGGTCGGCCTGTCGGCACTGGTCTCCCTGTCGGCCTATATTCTGAGCGTGCTGGGCGGTCTGGTCCTGCTATTGCTGGTCTATCTCCTGATTGTCCTGGTGCTGGGCCGGCGCAATCCCGTGCAATTCCTGCGCGACGTGCTGGATGCGCAATTGCTGGCCTTCTCCACGTCCAGCTCGGCCGCGACCATGCCGCTCTCCCTGAAGATCGCCGAGACGCGGTTGAAGGTGCGGCCGGCCATCAGCCGCTTCATCATCCCGCTGGGGGCGACCGTGAACATGGACGGGACGGCGCTCTACCAGACCGTGGCGGCCCTGTTCATGGCGCAGCTCTTCCAGGTCGATCTTTCGGTGGCCGACTTCATCCTTCTCGCCGTCACCGTGATTGGTGCCTCCATCGGCAGTCCCTCCACGCCGGGCGTCGGGATCGTGATCCTGACCGGGGTCCTGGCCTCGATCGGCATTCCGCCTGCCGGGGTCGCGGTTCTGCTGGGCGTCGACCGTATCCTGGACATGTGCCGGACCGCCGTGAATGTCACCGGCGATCTGACGGCCTGTACCGTGATGGACCGCTGGATCTGTGAAGCCGACATGCAGGCCGAGGCCGCCGAGGAGACCGCTGGCGCGGATGAAACCGATCCGGTGGCCGCGGCGCCGGCCGAGGAATAGGGCGACACCATGCCGAACGTGTTCAGTCTGCGTTCAGCGGCTCTGTTTTGGGATGCAATCAACCGGAAACAATGCTGAAATAGGGCCATCTCACTAGGGGGAGATCGAGAATGAAACTTCAATTGATGACAGGCGTTGCACTGGCTGCGACGCTGCTTGCCGCTCCGGCTCACGCGCAGGACGCATCGGCGGCCCCGGCCTACGGGTCGACCCAGCTGAGCTCGGGTTTCACGCCGGATCCGGTGTCCATCGGGCTTCGCGCTGGCGGGGCGATCGATGCCGCGCAGGCGTCCGACATGTGCTGGGGCTATATCACCCACCAGCCGTCCTACAATCTGGATTTCCAGGCGGGCAATGCCTTCGACCTCTACCTGTCGGCGGTGTCCGATGTGGATACGGTCCTGGTCGTGAACCTGCCGGATGGCAGCTGGGCCTGTAATGATGATGGTGACGGGATCGGCCTCAATGCCGGCGTCATGATCGAGAACCCGCAATCGGGTGAGTACAATATCTGGGTCGGCACCTACGGGTCCGGCGTCGGCTACGAGCCGGCCATGCTGCACATTTCCGAGCTCGGCTTCTCGACCGAAAATGTCTATTCGCGCTCTCCGGACGCCGCCATGGCGCCGGAATTCGGGGCGACCAGCCTGCGGGCCGGTTTCTCGCCCGATCCGCGCACCTTCCAGGTCCAGGCCGGCGGCGATGTCGACCTGTCGCGCAATACGGCGTCCTGCTGGGGGCATGCCGATCAGGCGCCGGATCTGTGGGTGGATTACCAGGCCGATGGCGAACATCGCCTCTATCTCTCCATGGAGTCCGAGTCCGACACCACGCTGATGATCGAGACCCCGGGCGGCGACCTGTTGTGCAGCGATGACGAGATCGGTCTCAATCCGGGCGTTCGGATCGATGAGCCGGAATCGGGTCGTTATGCGATCTGGTCCGCCCGCTATTCCTCCGGCGCTGATGCCGCCGCGACGGTCTATGTGTCCGAGCTGGGCTATCTGGGAACGGTGGATACGCCGCCAGTGCTCGATTATTCCCTGCCGTCCAATTACGGCTCCACGACCCTGTCCGCCGGTTTTGCGCCGGATCCCTACAATGTTGACGTCCAGGCCGGCGGCAGCGTGCCGGTGTATGAAGCCATCGACGGTTCCTGCCGCGGCTTCGCCTCGACGGCGCCGGATTATGACGTGACCTATGAGGCGGGCAGTTTCGACCTCTACATCTCGGCCACGGCCGAGCGCGATGCGACGCTGATCGTGAATGCGCCGGACGGGTCCTGGTGGTGTGATGATGACAGTGCCGGCGATCTCAATCCCGGCCTGGTCTTCGATAATCCGCAATCGGGCCGTTACGACATCTGGGTCGGCACCTATTCGGAAGGGCCGCTGGCGGATGCCACGCTGCACATTTCCGAGCTGGGCTGGGGCAGCGAATTCCTGCCGAGCCCGCAGCTCGACTATTCGCTGGAAAGCAATTTCGGCGGTGTTGAGCTGACCGGCGGTTTCTCGCCTGACCCGTATGTCGTCGAACTGGTTGCCGGTGGTGACATTGCCGCCGAGGAAGGCGCGGACCAGATGTGCCGCGGTTATGTGACGGCGCAGCCGGATTTCGAACTGACCTTCGAGCCGGGCATGCTGGATCTCTACATTTCGGCCCTGTCCGACAGTGACACCACGCTGGTGATCAATGATCCGTCCGGCAATTGGGTCTGCAATGATGATGGTTCGGAAGGCCTCAATCCGGGCATTCATTTCGAGGATCCGCAGGCCGGTGTCTATGACATCTGGGTCGGCACCTATTGGGAGGGCGAGGGCGCTCCGGCACAGCTGGCCATTTCCGAGCTGGGCTTCCTGCAGTCGCAATAGTCCGGACATCCTGATGATTTTGAGCGGGGCGGCCTCCGGGCTGCCCCGTTTTTTCTTGGCGCGCTGATAAAAAATCAGCCGGGGGCGGTTCCCAAACCGGAAACGTTATACTATATCATCCGACATCAGCCCGATACGGACCCCATGGCGCACGAACCCCACACCGACAACACGGCCTCCAAATCTCCGCACGCGCACCGCAATACGCTGGATGCGACCGGGGTCGGCCTGTCCTTCATCTGCATGCTGCACTGTCTGCTCCTGCCGGCTGCGGCTTCCGCAGCGCCGATGCTGGCGCCGGAACTGGGTGAAGTGGTCGGGTTGAGCCATGACTGGCATCTGATCCTGCTCGCCCTGGCCGCTCCGGTCTCCTTGATCGGACTGGGCTGGGGGGTGCGCACGACCGAAGGAGGCTGGAAGGTCTTCGCGGTCGGCCTGTTCGGTCTGGGCCTGATGGCGATCGGCGCCAGCCATATCGTGCCGCGTCTGGCGGAAACCATCCTGACCCTGTCCGGCGTGACCATCCTGGCCGGTGCGCATTTCGTGAACTGGCGCTATCGCGGCCGGGCCGGGCACGACCATGAACGCGATTGTGGCCTGTGCGAGCACGATCACGCCTGAGCTTTCGGGCTGGCAAACAGGCGTCCGGCAGACTCCCATTCGTCCTTGCATTTGGTGCAATGGCGCGTATAAACCCCCGCTTCCAACACCAGCCGTCCGGGCCTTATTCGACATGCCCGCCGGCTGAACCATCCACCGAGGTGGCTCACGCCCCTCTACGAAGGAGATGAAAATGTCGAAGATGAAGACGAAGAGCGGCGCGAAAAAGCGCTTCAAGCTCACCGCTACGGGCAAGATCAAGGCCGGCCAGGCGGGCAAGCGCCACGGCATGATCAAGCGTACTCCCAAGCAGATCCGCAACAAGCGCGGTCAGGTCACCCTGTCCCCGCAAGATGCGCGCATCGTGAAGAAGTACATCCCGAACGGCCTGTAAGCCGCGGTTATCGAGCTAGGAGCACTTAGACATGTCTCGAGTTACGTCCGGTCCGGCGACCGCCAAACGCCACAAGAAAGTCATCAAGGCAGCCAAGGGTTACTATGGCCGCCGCAAGAACACCTTCCGCGCTGCCGTCCAGGCTGTGGAGAAGGCTGGCCAGTACGCTTACCGCGACCGCCGCGCCAAGAAGCGCAATTTCCGCGGTCTGTGGATCCAGCGCATCAATGCCGGCGCCCGCATGCACGGCCTGACCTATTCGACCTTCATGAACGGTCTGAACAAGGCTGGCATCGAAGTTGACCGCAAGGTCCTGTCCGACATCGCGATCCGCGAGCCGGAAGCCTTCAAGGCCCTGGTCGACCAGGCCCGCGCTGCTCTGGCCTGATTGGTCAGACACGGAATTTGAAAAGGCCCGTCAGCTTGTCGCTGGCGGGCCTTTTTGTTTGGGTCTTTCGGACTAACCAGCTTTTGGGTCTTTGAGATAGTCCGGCAGGCTGCCCTCAACCCATTTGCGATGGAAGAAGCGCATCCGGGTGCGCACGGATTGGCGCTTGTCCTCGATCAGGTGCTCCCAGTCCTCGCGGTCAAAGACATCCGGTCCGTCCGCAATGAGGGCATCGGCGGCCAGCGCGCGGACACTTGCGGCGCGGTCGTGTGCGGCCAGTTTGAAAATGGCATCACGGTCCGGCTGACAGGTCAGGGGCCTGTGTTCCAGAATGCTTTCGGTCTGGCCCGGCTGGGCAGGCCCGGCGGGCTTGCGCCGGACCGGCCAGCGCATGTGTCCGCTCAGCAGGGCTGAGACCGCGACACGCCGGACGCCGGGTGCTGGGGCGTTGCGGGCAAGCCGTTCAAGTTGCGCATCCAGCCAAGGATAGCGCGCCAGGGCCAGGAGCATGCGGGTCGTGGGGCCGGTGCGAGGCGTCAGAAGGCTGTCGATGGCCGCCTCCCGGGCCACCGGGAAGGACAGGATCAGCGCCAGATTGTCGGGCTGGGACGCCGCTGGCAGCGACGGCTGTGTCGGCAGGACCCGGCGCCAGCTCGGCATTCGCCGGATGAGGGGCGGCAGGGCCGGGCCCAGCACAGTGGCTGTCAGGTCCGGCATCAGGGCTTCCAGCTTCGTCAGCGCGGTCTGGCGCACCGCATCCACCCAGTCATTGCCGCGAAGACACAGGGCCATGAAGAGGAAGGGGGTCATGGTCTCGGCGCTGAGGCGGTCCAGCGTGGTCTGCCGGACATAGCCATTGCGATGGAACAGATAGGCAGGCAGCAGATCGGACTCGGCGTCGAGTGTCTGTCCGGTCAGGCGAATCAGGTCGGCCGGGGTCTGGTCCAGGGCATCGCGGTTGTGCGGGAACAGATAGGGGCGCAGGCGGTCATCGACGGCCTCCAGCGGGGCGTCCAGAATCCAGGACAGGGCGTTGCGGATATGGGCCCGCCGCTCTGCCGTGTTGGCAGAGGCCAGCAGGTCCGGATCAGCCGGTTCCGGCGTGACGGGCCGGGGAGCGGCTTGAGGGCTGTGGAAGCCCAGCCAGGATCGTATCCGTTTCCACATCATGTCCGGCCCTGAAAACCCGCTATTCATCGCCCATTCTGCGATCCTAGGCGGGCCCGCTTTGTGTCAACAAGTCCCCGGAACGGGGGAGGACGCGTTCTCAAGCCGATTTTCACCGCTCCATATGGTCGACACCCTCACGATCAACCGCTAAATCCACCTCGACCGCGAGGGACGAAACACAATGACCGACACTTCCAATCTCGACACGCTTGAAGCCGAGGTGCGCAGCCAGATCGATGGCGCGACC
>NZLV01000013.1 GCA_002694345.1 Maricaulis sp. | reverse complement strand
AAACGCCTCGACGAGCTGAACGCCCAGTCCGAGGCCCCCGACTTCTGGAATGATCCCCAGAAGGCCCAGGTCCTGATGCGCGAGCGCAACCGGATCGACAGCGCGATGACGACAATCCGCGAGGCCGAGACCGAACTCTCCGATACGGTGGAGATCGTGGAACTGGCCGAGATGGAAGGCGATGAGGAGATGGTCGAGGAGGCCGTCGCCGGTCTCAACCGTCTTGCCGATCGCATGCGCCGCGCCCAGCTGGAAGCCCTGCTCTCCGGCGAGGCCGACGGCAATGATGCCTTCGTGGAAATCCACTCCGGGGCCGGCGGTACCGAGAGCCAGGACTGGGCGGCCATGCTCGCGCGCATGTATTCGCGCTGGGCCAATGCCCATGGCTACAAGGTCGAGGTGATGGAAGAACAGTCCGGCGAGGAAGCCGGCCTGAAATCCACCACGCTTCTGGTGAAGGGCGAGAATGCCTATGGCTGGCTGAAGACCGAGAGCGGCGTGCACCGCCTGGTGCGCATCTCGCCGTTCGACAGTGCCGCTCGCCGCCACACCAGCTTCACCTCCGTCGGTGTCTTCCCGTCCATCGATGACGCCATCGAGGTGGAGATCGACGAGTCAAAGGTGCGCACTGACACCTATCGCGCCTCCGGGGCCGGCGGCCAGCACGTCAACAAGACCGACAGTGCCGTGCGCCTGACCTATGACATGCCCGGTCAGGAAAAGCCGATCGTGGTGCAGTGCCAGAATGACCGCTCCCAGCACAAGAACCGGTCGCAAGCCTGGGACATGCTGCGGGCCCGCGTCTACGAGGTCGAACTGCAGGCACGTGAAGCCGCGGCCCAGGCCGAGGCCGATGCCAAGACGGAGATCGGCTGGGGTCACCAGATCCGCTCCTACGTCCTGCAGCCCTACCAGATGGTCAAGGATCTGCGGACCAATGTGGAGACCTCCAATACCGGCGGTGTTCTGGATGGCGATCTGGATGAGTTCATGGCGGCGGCCCTGGCCGCCCGCGTCGGTGGCGAGGACCGGGACGACGCCTGATCCGCGCACCCACCCTGACACACGGACACGAAAAAGCCGGCGGTGAGGATCACCGCCGGCTCTTTTGTGTCTGCAGCCTGGATCAGAAGCTGGACTTGGAGGAGGCCGCCATCGGCGGTTCCAGATCGCCCAGCGGATCCTGGGTCTTGCCGGCGGACGGGGCCGGCGGCTTGCTGTCGCTGGAGGACGCCGGCTTGGCCGGGCTGTCCTTCACCGTCGGGGCTGCGGCGGCCGGAGCGGCGCTGCTGTCCTTGAGCGGATCGGTGGAGTGGCGGCAGTGACCGTCGAAGAAGGCACCGCTCTCGACCGACAGGGCCGCGTGCACGATGTCGCCTTCGATACGGGCGGTGGAGGCGAGCTGCACCTGGCGGGCGCGCACGCTGCCATTCACCTTGCCGCGGATCACGACCGTCTCGGCCTGGACTTCACCATTCACGGAGGCGTCTTCGCCGATGATCAGGGAGCCGGCCTTGACGTCACCGTCGACCTGGCCGTCCAGCTGGATTTCACCGTCGGAAACGATCGTGCCCGTCAGGACAAGGTCGCTGGAAAGAATGGAGGGGGCTTTCGATTTCATGGCGGTCCTTTTCGGGGGGGCACTCTGCTGGGATCCCAGGTCAGAAAGCGATTGGTCTTTATTACCCTTGTTGAACATAACGTCCGGCTCTCAGTAAGCGTTCCGGGTCCATGGTCGACCCGTTGTACCAGATTTCATAATGCAGGTGCGTTGCGGTGCTTCGCCCGGTCGAACCCATCCCCCCGATGCGTTGACCGCGCTCTACCGTATCACCCCGTCGCACTGCGATTTCGTGAAGATGGCCGTAACGGGTGACAAAGCCGTATCCATGGTCGATCTCCACGGTGCGACCATAGCCCGAGCGCCAGCCTGCGTAAATGACCCGGCCCGGACCTGTTGCAATGATCGGAGCCCGGCGATAGGCGGCGAAATCCTTGCCGGCATGCGAGGCCGGACGGCCGGTGAACGGATCCAGACGCGTGCCGTAGGGCGAGGTTTCACGATACTCCGCCCCGATCGGCACGCCAAGCGGACCGCTGTCGACGAAGTCTTCCAGTTCTTCCACTTCCAGCAGACGCGCGGCGATACGGGCGATGCGGGAGGAGAAGACATCATCCAGCTCGACGCCACCGGCGGAGCTGGGCGTATTGATGAAGTCGCTGGCCGAGATCGGCTGGTAAGGGCCACCGCGTTCTTCGCCTTCGCGATTGTCGGCGATGACGTCCTCGATATTCAGGCCGGTCAGGCGCAGCACGGCGCGCAGGTTTTGCAAACGGGCCTCGGTCGCGTCTTCGGCCTGGGCCAGAACCGCATCCTGTTCACCCATCAGATAGGCAATCTGGTCTTCCGGGCTGTCGGAGAGGGCCGCGACGGCGACCAGCGGATCGCGCGCTTCGCGCGGCGTCGGGTCAGCCGGGGCCGCCGCCATCAGAACGCGGCCATCATCCAGTTCCGGCGACGGGGCCAGGTCCTGGCCGGTCAGCTGTTCGGCGAAATCCACCAGCTGGCGCAGGGTCTCGTGGCGCATCTGGAATTCATAGGCGGTGCGGTCGAACTCCTCCATGCGCGATTCCATGAAGGAGATGACGGTGGCTTCATTGGCCTGCGCTTCAGCCACCATGCGGTGATAGTTGATGCGCTCGCGTTCCAGCTCGGCATCCTTGGCGGCGAGGGCGCGACCGTGGAAGGCCACGGAAACGGTGGAGAAGCAGAGCCAGCCGGCCAGCGCTGTGGCCGACAGAAGCGCACCGATCTGCAAGCCGGAGGAGATCGCGAAATAGCGGACCTGACCATCGCTGCGGTGATAAATCTGTCGATCCGGGAACCAGCGTTGCGCAGTGCCCCAAACCGCTTCTTTCACTCGTGAAAACATGCGTTACGCCGCTAGAAGTTTACCCGCCCAAATCCCCTGAGCGAGCATGTGACACAAAAGCTCGACCAAATTCAATACATCACCATGCAAGAGATACGCCGTGTCAGGTTAGCGGTTCGTAGTAATCAGGCGGGAAATTCGCCTCAAGCCGGGCGGGAATGTTGAAGGGCGGTTTCAGATTGCCTTTGAAATAACGGGTCACCAGCGTGTGGAAGTGGTCTTCCGGCTCCACGTCCAGGGTTTGCGAGACAGCGAGGAACCAGCGCATGCCTGCGGCGACATGCCCGATCTCTTCATTGTAGATCACCTTGAGAACACCGGCACTTTTTGCATCTCCGGCCGATTCCAGCCGGTTGATCATGCCGGGTGTCACGTCCAGGCCGCGCGCTTCCAGCACCAGGGGCGCGATGGCCAGCCGCGCCGGTAGCGATTCTGCGGTCGCCTGGGCGGCATCCCAAAGGCCGTCGTGTGCAGGCAGGGCACCGTAGTGACAGTCCAGTTCATTCAGCCGGTCTTCGACCAGGCAGAAATGACGCGCTTCATCATCGCCGACGCCGATCCAGTCATCCAGGAAAGCGGTCCGATCCGCCTCGGCGATCAGCGGGTCCGCCCCGAACCGCAACACCATGTCGAAGGCCAGGTCGATGGCGTTGAACTCGATATGGGCAATGGCATGCAGCAGGGCAGCCCGACCTGCGGGCGTGCCCAAGCGCCGCCGGGGCACCTGGCCGGGCGGGACGAGTNGCGGGGCGGCCGGGCGGCTGGGCCGGTCAGGAGCGTCCAGCGGGGCGCCGANCGNCAATTCCTTNTCCCGCCAGGCCGNGGCCACGGTCCGGGCCATGGCCGNCTTGCCTTGGGGATCCGCNGTTTCCAGCACGCGGCGTGCGCCTTCAAAAAGGCTGTCCGGCATGTCGGCGTGGTCAGCCATTCAGTTCGCGGACGGCGTCCAGCACGTCCTCGGCATGGCCCTTCACCTTCACCTTGCGCCAGACGCGGGCAATCTTGCCGTCCTTGTCGATCAGGAAGGTGGCGCGCTCAATGCCCATGTATTCCCGGCCATAGAGCTTCTTGAGCACCCAGACGCCATAGGCTTCGCAAAGCTCGCCCTCGACATCGGAGACCAGACGCACCGCCAGCTCATGTTTGGCCTTGAAATTATCATGCCGTTTCACGCTATCCTTGGACGCGCCGATGATGACAGTGTTGGCGGCCTCGAAATCCGCGTGTGCCCCGGTGAAGTTGATGGCTTCTGTTGTGCAGCCGGGCGTATCGTCTTTCGGGTAGAAATAGAGCACAACGTTTTGACCCCGGAAGTCGGCCAGGTCGATATCCTCGCCGCCATCGCCGGGCAGTTTGAAAGTCGGAGCTAGGTCGCCGGTCTTGAGTTCGCTCATCCTATCCCTCTTGCGCTTGTTGCCGCGGATGCGGGTTGATGGGTGTAACATGCGTTTTCCGCGCGGTGCGTCCAGTCTGCGGACTGCGGTTGGGGCAGGCGAATGCTGAGAAAGTCCCTCCGCTGGAGCCTCATCTACCTGCTCGAGGCGGTCGCCGTCCTTCTGGCCCTGTTGATCTTTGGTGTCGGGGCCGTGCTGTGGCGCCTGTCCAGCGGACCGGTCGAGCTCGACTTCCTGCGTGAAGATGCCCAACGCATGCTGGCGGATGCCTTCGAGGGTGAGGTCGTGGCTCTGGGCCAGCTGGAAGCCCGTTTCGATACGCAAACCCATGCCTTGATCATCACGGCGCTGGACGTGGCTGTGGCGGATGCGCAGGGACAGGTCATCACCCGCGCGCCCCGGATCGAGGCCGGGCTGGCCGCCGACGCGCTTCTGCTGGGGCGGATGGAACCGGTCTCTTTTGAAGTCGAAGGCGGGTCACTGTCCTTCGTGCGACGCCAGGACGGCGCTGTGGGGGCCGGTCTGGGCGGTGTCGCGCGGATTGCCGAACAGGCCCGCCTGCCGGAACGCGGCGGGGATGACAGTGCCAGCCTGTTCCAGATACTCGAAGAACCCCAGGCGGCGACCAGCCGGCTGGGTCGTTTGCGGCATATCCGTATCCAGGACGCCACCGTCCATGTCGTCGACGAACAGGCCGGCATTGCCTGGCTGCTGGATGATGCGGGCGTTGATTTCGAGCGCGACGAAAACCGCCTGCAACTGGATATCGCCGGCAGCATGGCGACGCCGTCCGGCTTTGCCCCGGTCGAGGTCCGTCTGCAGGCGGGGGCAGACCTGCAAAGCTTGCTTCTTTCAGCCCGGGTCGAGGATCTGTCGCCCGCCGGCGTCCTGCCGGGCAACGGCCCGCTTTCGCCCCTGCGCGCCCTGGATGCGCCGGTCGCCTTCGACATCGTCATGGACGCCACGCGCACGTCCGGCATCCAGACGGCCTCGGTGACCCTGGATGTGGGCGAAGGCCTGATCCTCACCGATGGCGAGGCGCGCGCCATGCGCGGCGCCCGCTTCTCCGCCAGTTTCGATCCGGTCCGCTCGGTCCTGACCGTTCATGAGGGCCATGTCGATTCCGAGCTCATGCAGCTCGACATGACCGGCGAGGTCACGGATCTGGGCGGTTATGTGGGCGCGCTGCCGATGCGCGGCCATTTCCGGCTGGATATCGGCGAAGGCTTTGTCGATATCGGGCCGGTGTTCGAGGTCAATCCGCAATGGGAATCCCTGCTGGCTGAGGGCGAGCTTCGCCTCGATGAGTTCGCCGCGGACCTGACCCGCCTGACCGTGAACATCTCCGGCATTACCGCCGAGCTGACCGGCGCGACCCGGCTGGAACAACGCCCAAGTGGCCTGTGGCTGCCGCATCTGCAACTCAACGGTCCGATCAATGGTGATGTCCAGCCGGAGACCGTGCTGGCCTACTGGCCGGTCGAGTTGGCCGACAGCGCCCGTGAGTGGGTGGCCGAGCGCATTCTGGGCGGGCGGTTCTTCAACGCGCATTTCGATCTGGACCTTCTGCCCAGCGATATCGAGCGCGAATTCATGGACGATGAGCGGCTCACGCTCAGCTTCGACTTCGAGAATGCCGACGTCCTCTACATTTCCACGATGACGCCGCTCGAGGCGGCCAATGGCAGCGCCGTACTGCGGGGCAATGCGTTCGAGGTGGAACTGGACAGCGGCCGCATTGGCGATATTCGCCTGACCGAGGGCTTCGTCGACATTCCCCGCCTCAATCCGAAAGGCGCGGTCGCCCGCTATGGCGGCGTCGCGCATGGACGCGCCTCCGACATTCTCGGTCTGATTGATCAGGACCCGCTCTATCTGGTGTCCGACTATGGCATCGATCCGCAGGCCGTGGGCGGTGAGGGCGAGATGCGCTTTGAAATCCGCCGCGCCATGCTCACCGACGTGCCGCCCGAGGACATCCCCTTCTTCATTGATGGTGCGATCGAGAATGCCAGCCTGGCCGTGCCGGGCATGCCTTTCTCCCTGACCGGTGGCACGGTCGAGATCTCCGCCAGCCAGGCGGGTCTGGAGGCGCGCGGGACGGCGGAAATCATGGACACGCCGGTCGCTATCCGCTGGCATGAGTCCTTCGGTTTGCCGGAGGGTGAGGCGTCTACCCGGATCGAGATGGACGCAAATGTCAGCGCGCGCACGCTCGATGCGTTCAACATTCCTGTGCGCCGTTGGTTTGACGGTCCGGTCCGGGTGACCGCGTCGGCCATATCCGACGGGCTGGACTTCCGGGCGGTCGATCTCCACGCGGACCTCACTGATGCCCTGCTGGAAATGCCCGGCAGCGTCTGGTCCAAGCCGGCCGGTGAAGCGGGCGAAGCGGACATCACCCTGACCACGGACGAGGATGGCCGCTATCTGCTCGACCGGATTGCGGTGTCCGCGCCCGGACTGGAGTTGAGCGCCGTTGCGGACCTGTCGCCGGAGGGGCGGCTGGAGCGCATGGCTTTTGATCGCTTCCAACTGGAAGGCCTGGCCGATGTGGAGGGAGAGATGGTCATCCCCTCCGGACCGGACGTGCCGCTCCAATTGCAGGTCAATGGCCGGTTTGTGGACGCCAGTGATTTCGTGGCGCAGCTGACCTCTCTGGGCGAGGGCGGTGGAGGGGGCTTGCCCCTGTCGATCGATCTCGATGTGGGCCGGGTGATCCTGTCCGAACGCAGCGTGCTCGACAATTTCAATCTGATCTGGCGGTCTGAAGCAGCCGGGGTGCGGGCCGTCTCGATCTCCGGCCAGTCCATGGACGGGCCCTTGCAGGCTTTCTTCGGCGCCACGGAAGCCGGAGGCGCGCGGGAATTCCGCGTCCAGGCCCCGTCCGTGGAACGGGTCGCGTCGGTGTTCGGCTGGGAAGACTATGCCATGGGCGGGCGCCTGGCCGTGCTGGGATCGGCGCCGCCGCTGGGTACGGAAGGGCCGCTCACCGCCCGCATGGAAATCTCCGATCTGACACTGATCCGGGTCCCCGTCCTGGCGCGTATCCTCGCTGCCGGCTCCTTCCAGGGCCTGGCCGCCCTGCTCAACGGGGAAGGCATCAGTTTCGAACGGGTCGAAGCCGACCTCTTGTATGAGGATGGTCTTTTGACCCTGGGCGAGGCCCGCGCGGCGGGGAATTCTCTGGGCGTGACGGCTGCCGGCACCGTGGACTTCCAGTCCGAGATCGCCGCCATCGATGGCAATCTGGCACCCTCTTATGTGGTCAATTCCCTGTTCGCCGATGTGCCGGTGATCGGCGACATCCTGGTCTCACGGCCGGGCGAGGGCGTGATCGGGATCACCTATTCCGTGGAAGGCCCGTTCGACAGCCTGACCGTGTTCGCCAATCCGCTGGCTGTGTTCGCACCCGGTGTCCTGCGGCGGATATTCGAAGGCACGGCCGCAGAGCGCGCCGCGCGCGAACGTGCCGAACAAGTGCCGCAGGCACAGCCAGAAGCCCCGGCCGAGCCCGAGACCCAGCCGGATGCGCCCGAACCGGATGATGGAGACTGATCAGGCGGGCTTGGCGAGGGCGTGACGCTTCTTGCCGATCGACAGCTTGATCGCGCCATCCACCAGCAGATCTGCCGTGGCCGGCAGGAAGGGATCGCTCAGCGGCTGGTCATTCACCTTGGCGGCGCCGGCCTTGATGTGACGGCGCACTTCCCCGTTCGACGCGGCCAGACCGCTCTCCACGAACAGCGTGGTGATCGTGGTCTCGCCATCCGGCGTGAAGGTGACGGTCGGCAGGGCATCGCCTGCTCCGCCGGCCGCAAAGGTGGCCTTCGCCGTCGCCTCGGCCTCACGGGCCGCATCGGCACCGTGCAGCAGCGCTGTGGCTTCATTGGCCAGGCGCACCTTGGCGTCATTGATGGCGGCGCCTTCCAGCGCTTCCAGCTGCGCGATCTCCTCAAGCGGGACATCGGTGAACAGGCGCAGGAAGCGGCCGACATCGGCATCTTCGGTATTGCGCCAGAACTGCCAGTATTCATACGGGCTGCGCATGTCGGCATTGAGCCAGACCGCGCCATCCGCCGTCTTGCCCATCTTCGCACCCGACGCGGTCGTGATCAGCGGCGTGGTGAAGCCAAAGACTTCCTTCTGGTCGACCCGGCGGCAAAGCTCGACACCATTGACGATATTGCCCCACTGGTCGCCGCCACCCAGCTGCAGCGTGCAGCCATAGCGCTTGTTCAGTTCCAGGAAATCGACTGCCTGCAACAGCATGTAGTTGAATTCCAGGAAGGTGAGGGGCTGTTCCCGTTCCAGGCGCAGTTTCACCGAGTCGAAAGTCATCATCCGGTTGATGGTGAAATGCGGGCCGAACTTCCGCAGGAATTCCAGATAGCCGAACTCGGACAGCCATTCGTCATTATTGACGACGACGGCATCCGTCTCGCCTTCGCCGATCGAGATCAGCGGGCGGAAGGGTTTCAGGATGCCCTGGATGTTTTCTTCGATGGCCGCATCATCCAGCATGGAGCGCGTCTTGTCCTCGCCGGACGGGTCACCGATCTTCGT
>NZLV01000012.1 GCA_002694345.1 Maricaulis sp. | reverse complement strand
GATTCCCCGACAACGCCGAGCGTCTCGCCGGGCTTGAGATCGAAGCTGATCCCGTCGACCGCGCGCAGCGTCTTGTATTGCGGCTTGAACCCGCCGGACACGCGGATCGGGAACTGCACCTTCACATCATCGACCTTGAGCAGCGGCTCGGCGGTTTCCGCATCGGGAACCGGCTTGAGCGGCGTATTGCCCGGACGGTCCGGCTGGTCCAGACGCGGCATCGCGTCGAGCAGCATGCGGGTGTAGTCGTCTTTCGGGGCGTTGAAGATATCATCGATATCGCCGCCTTCGACATAGACGCCATTCTTCATGACCTGGGCCCGATCGGCCATGCGCGCGACGACGCCCATATCATGGGTGATCAGGGCCAGGGCCGCACCGGTCTCGCGCTTCAGCTCGTCCATGATGTCCAGGACTTCCGCCTGGACCGTCACATCGAGGGCCGTGGTCGGCTCGTCACAGATCAGTAGATCCGGTTCGCACAGCATGGACATGGCGATCATGACACGCTGGCGCATGCCGCCGGACAATTCGTGCGGGAACTGGTTCAGACGGCGGGCCGCCTCGGGAATGCGCACGCGGTTGAGCCATTCCAGGGCGCGTTGCTCGGCCGCCTTGCCCTTGAGCTTCATGTGGATGCCCAGGACTTCTTCCATCTGGGCGCCGATACGCATGTGCGGGGTCAGCGAGGTCAGCGGGTCCTGGAAGATCATCGTCATCTTCCGGCCGCGCACCGTGTTGAGCTTCTTGGGGGACAGGCCGAGGATTTCCTGGCCGCGATACTTGATCGAGCCTTCCGCCTTGCCGTTGGAAGCCAGCAGGCCCATGGCGGCGAGGAAGGTCTGGCTCTTGCCGGAGCCGGATTCACCGACGACAGCCAGGCATTCACCGGCATTGATTTCCAGGGACACACCCTTGACCGCATTCACATCGCCATCCGGCGTTCTGAAGGTCACGGACAGGTCTGAGACCTGAAGGATCGGGTCCTGATCGGTTTCGGCGGCACCGCTGATCGTCAATTCACTACTCCTCCACCCCGGGGTCAGCGCAGAGCATATCGGCGGATTTCGCCTTGACCAGTCTCCGCCTCAGACCCGCTGCAGGCCCTCGCCCCGGCAAAGATTGTACCGCACCGGGCTGTGCCGCGCTCCTCGCCTGTCAAAACAACGAATTGCAGTGTGCGACGAGAATCCTTTTCCAACCGGGCCCGCATGATGCAAAATGGGACCAAGCACACAGAAGCCGCGGGAGAATGGGACTGGAAATCCGGCGGACACCTAACCGGAGGCCTGCGTGACCCGACGTTCCGATGACCGTCTGCGCGCGCTGTACCAGAGCACTCCGAATGCTGTCATCATGCTGGATGACGGTCTGGTGCTGCGCTCCGTGAACCCGGCTGCCCAGCGCCTCTTCGGTCCCGCCATCACCGAGATGGCCGGCAAGACCGCCCAGATCCTGTTCGCCTATCCGCGCGATTTCGAACGCTTGTCGGAAGCGGGTTTCGGTCTGCACCACGACCGGGTGGAGCATGCCTTCACGGCCCGTTTCCGCTCCCTGCCCGGCCGGGTCTTTGACGGCGAGACCATTGCGGTGCGGGTCGAGAGCGAGGATCCGGCCAGCCCGCCCGATGTCATGCTGATCATCCGCGACGCGTCGGAAGAGCTGACCCTGAAGGCCAAGCTGGAGGCCAGCGACATCCAGCTCCGCGCCGCCCTGGCCTCGGCCAATGAGGGCGCCTTCTCGCTCAATCTGGTCACCGGGCTGGGGTCGACCCGAGGCTTCATCAACGAGTTTCTCGGCATTGCCACCACCGATGCCACGATCAGTCTGGAGCGCTGGCTCGATGTCATCGACCCGGATACACGCGATCGCGTCGACCGGGAGATCCAGCACCTGCGCACCCACCCGACCGAAGCTCTCGACACGGTCTTCCAGGCCCAGCGCGCCGACGGAGACTGGCGCTGGCTGCACATGCGCGGCCGGGTCACCGAATTCATGCGCGACGGCACCTCCCTGCGGATTTCCGGCGTGGTGTCCGACATCACCGAGCGCAAACAGCTTGAAGAAAAGCTGGCGGAACGGGAGCGCCAACTGGCCAATGCCATCGAGGCCGGCTCCTGCGGCGTCTGGGAGTTCCGGCCCGACACCCGCACCATCACCCCGTTCGGCGAGATCCGGGACATGCTGGGCCTGGACGAAGACGAAATATCCATCGAAGCCGATCGCTGGACCGCCCAGACCCATCCGAACCAGAGAGACGCTGTTTCAGCGCGGATCCGGGCCCTGATCACGGGCGATGAAGCCGCCATGGATCTGGAATACCAGTTCCAGGACAAGCGGACCGGAGAATGGGTCTGGCTGCGCTCGCGCGGCCGCCTCATCAGCCCGCCCGACGCGCCGCCTGTGGTGGCCGGTGTGCTGACCGACGTCACCGAACGCCGTGCCATGGAAGCGGCCATCGCGGCCAGCGAGGACATGCTTCGCGAAGCGGTTGATTCCGCCAATGCCGGCACTTGGAGCTGGGATGTCCAGAACGACCGGCTGCGCGTGTCCGGCTTTGCCGTACCGCTGCTGGGTCTGGGCGAAGGTGAAGTGGAAACCACGTTTGATGCCTGGATGCAGAACGCGCCCGGCTATGATCACAACCGGGTCTATGAGCATCACCGGGCCCTGATGACGGCGACCCGGCAATCGCCCCCGGAAGTCTTGGACGCCATGTTCGGGGATTTCCCGATGGTGGCCGCCGATGGCAGCGAAGTCTGGCTGCGAACGCGCGGCCGGGTCGTGGAGTGGACACCGGACGGCCATCCCAAACGCCTGACCGGCGTTCTGACCAATATCTCCGAGGAACACCGGCTGGCCGATGCGCTGCAGCAGAGCGAGTCCCGGCTGCGCGACGCGCTGCGGGCGGCCAATGAAGGCGCCTGGCGGCTGGATCTTCGGCAGAAGATCATCGAGGTGACGGAAGTCATCTCCGAAATGGTCGGACTACCGCCGCGCGACACCCGGATCAGCCATGATGACTTGCTGGAACGCGTCCATCCGGCAGACCGCAAGATCTGCAATAACTGCCTGGACGACCTGATCCACGGCCGGTCCGAAACCATTGATTTCCAGGTCCGCTANAATTCNGCNCAGGACGGCTGGATNCACATCCACAATCGCGGCCGGATCTCCGAGCGCAGCGAGACCGGCAAACCGCTCAAGGCCACCGGCTTCATCACCGATATCACCGAACGCGTGGAAGCCGAGAAACGCCTGTCGGAGCGGGATCAGCAGATCGCCGAAGCGATCGATGCTGCCGCCCTGGGCACCTGGCGGCATGATTATGCCCGCCGGACCATCACGCTGAGCGGCTCCGTCGTGGCCGCCCTGACCGGCGACAGCATGCAGATGGATTTCACGATCGAGGACTGGGTGAAATTCATCCACCCCGATGATCTGGGTAATCTGTCCGAACTGATGGCCGACACCCTGTCAGGCAAACGGGCCCGGTCCGATGCCGAATACCGGCTCAAGCACCCGGACGGCGAATGGCACTGGTACCGGGTCACCGGCAGCGTCGTGGAACGGGACAGCCAGGGCCAGCCCACCATTGGCAGCGGCGTTGTCTGGAATATCGATGCAGCCCGCCGCGCCGAGCTGGAACTGGCCGAGAAACAGGAACGCTTCGAGCGCATCTACCGCGCCTCACCCGCGATGATGCACACGATCGATGCCGAGGGCTATATCGTGGAAGTGTCCGACTACTGGCTCGCCCGGCTGGGCTATGAGCGCCATGAAGTCATCGGACGCAAATCAACCGACTTCCTCGATGCGGACTCCCGCAAACACGCCCTTGAGGAGAATCTGCCCTTCCTGTTCGAGCACGGATACAATGCCGACCTGCCCTATCGCTTCCTGCACAAGAACGGGTCGGTCATGCATGTCCTCCTCTCCTCCTTCCTGGAGCGGGATGAGATGGGTAATCCGCTGCGCTCCTATGCCGTCATCACCAATGTTTCCGCGCTTCTGAAGGCGAATGAGGATCTGGCGCGCACCAATCGCGAGCTCGACCGTTTTGCCACCGTGGCCTCTCACGACCTGCAGGAACCGCTGCGGAAAATCGCCGCCTTCTCGAACCTGATCCAGCGGCGCTATGCCGAAAAGCTGGATGAGGACGGGGTCAAGCATCTGGAATTCCTGGTCGATGCCGCGCATCGCATGCAGCGCCTGATCGAGGCCCTTCTGCAGTATCCCCGCCTGGCCAGCCAGTCGATCGAGCCCCGGCCCGTCGATGTCGGACGCGCCCTCCGCTCGGTTCTGGAAAACCTGGATGCCGCCATCACGGAAAGCGGGGCCCGCCTGACCATCGGCAGCATGCCCACGGTCCAGGCCGACCCGACCCTGCTCGAGCAGATCCTGCAGAACCTGATCTCCAACGCGATCAAATACCGGACCGAGGATGCGCCCGAAATCACCATTGATGCCCATTCCGACGACAAGGGCTGGGTGATCAGCGTCGCCGACAATGGCATCGGGCTGGACGTGAAATTCGCCGAAAAGATCTTCGCGCCCTTCCAGCGCCTGCATTCGCGGGAAGCCTACAAGGGCACCGGGATCGGCCTGGCCATCGTCCGCCAGGCCGTCGAACGGCACAATGGCAAGATCTGGGTCGAGAGCGAAGAGGGCAAGGGTGCCACCTTCTCGGTCCTCTTCCCCGGGCGTGTCCGCCAGCCTGCCACCAAGGCCAGCGAACCGGCCGGCGAATAGCTATTCGAAACGCAGCGCGTCGATCGGGTCCAGACGCGAGGCCCGGTGGGCGGGATAGAGTCCGAAGAACACCCCGACCATGGCCGACGCCCCGATCGCAATGCCCACGATCATGGGATCGATGGCGATCTCCAGCTGGCCCACCTGGGAGTAGATCAGCGTCCCGCCGACACCCGCCACCAGACCGGCCAGGCCGCCGATCAGGCACAGCACGATGCTCTCGATCATGAACTGGTTGCGCACATCGCGGCGCTTGGCTCCGACAGCGAGGCGCAGGCCGATTTCACGCGTCCGCTCGGTGACCGAAACCAGCATGATATTCATGATCCCGATGCCGCCGACCAGGAGCACGATCGCGGCCCCCACGGCGAGCAGAAGACCCAGCTGGCTTTCCGTCTCATTGCGGGCGCGGATGAATTCCGCCAGCGAACCGACCGAGAAATCATCCTCGGCCCCCGGTTGCACATCCCGCCGGATGCGCAAGAGGTCCTGGATGTCGGCGATCACCCGGCTGGTGGATTCGCCCGGCGCAATATCGGCATAAATGGTCTGGACCGCGTCCCGCTGGGTGACCCGGATGCCCGCGCCGAAGCGCTGCCGGATCGTGTTCAGGGGCGCGAAAATGATGTCGTCCTGGTCCATGCCCCAGGAATTCTCACCCTTGGGCGCAACGGTCCCGATCACTTCGAAGGGCTGGCCGCCAATGCGGATGGACTGCCCCACCGGATCGGCCCCGTCGAACAATTCATCAATGATGGTCTGGCCGACGATGACATAGCGGCGCCCGGATTCATCCTCCGCGCCGGAATAGGCCCGACCCTGATCAATGGTCCAGTCACGCGCCGAGAAATAATCCGGGTTCACGCCTTGGATCCGGGTCGACCAGTTCACGCCGCCGAAGACGACGGTGGAGGACGTGCTGACCTCGCCCGACACGCCGGCCAGTCCGGCGATCTGGTTGCGGATCGCCTCGATATCCCCGTCCGTCAGAGGATCGGCCGTGCCGGCCCCGCCATGGCGGCCGCCGAACATGGAGGAACCGGGCCGGATGATCAGGAGATTGGCCCCGAAACTGGCGATCTGTTCCTCGAC
>NZLV01000011.1 GCA_002694345.1 Maricaulis sp. | reverse complement strand
TTATGCCATCCTGTAGTTGCTGCATCTTCATCATGTCACCTTGCATGGTCGTGGTGTGAATCTGTGCTTCTGAGGCAATGGCTGCGCCCTGCTGACAGCGCACTATCGCGCGCCGCTGACCTGGAATGCCGACCTTCTGGCCAAGACCCGCCGCTCGCTGGATCGGATCTATGGCGTGCTGCGCCGTCTCGGTGATGTCGAGCCTGCCAAGGTCGATGTTCCGGAGGCTTTCCTTGAAGCCGTTCTGGATGACGTCAACACACCCAAGGCCCTGTCCGAACTGTTCGCCTTGGCCGGTGCGGCCAACAAGGCCGAAACGGATGCTGACAAGGCGAAGGCCAAGGGCGAGTTGTTGGCGGCCGGTGCCCTTCTGGGTCTGGGTCAGGGCGATCCGGATGAATGGTTCGGCCTGACAGCGCTCTCGCATGAGGACCGTGCCGAGATCGACGGCCTGATCGAGCAGCGTCAGGCGGCCCGCGAGGCCAAGGACTGGGGCAAGGCGGACGAGATCCGCGACCGCCTCAATGAACTCAATGTCCAGGTCGATGACGGGCCGGAAGGCTCGACCTGGCGCAAGGTGACGGAGTAACCGCCATGGCCCTCAAGGGCTTCAATGTGCTGATGCAGGCCGAGGACGCCACAGGTGAGTGTTTCATCACCTGGGGCGTCATCGCCGCCGATGCCGATGCCGCCATCAAACTGGCAGAAGGCGCGGCCTTTGCTGAAGGTTTCTGGTCTGTCGAGATCGACGAGGCCTGGGAACCGGAACCGGAAGAGGGCGACGAACCCTTCGGGGATATTCCTGAAGTGCTGGGCCGGACCGAGCCCACCTATCTCGATGAAGACGAGGTGGAGTGGGAATAGCGCTGACTTGCAAAAAGAAACCGCTAGCGTCCCGCTACTGTCCGTGTAGTCTCTGAAACGGCAGGAATCGGTTGCGGGGAGGTCGGTTCGGTGAAGCCTTGGCGGCTATTCTTGTTGATCCTGGTTTCCCTGGAGGCCCTTTATTACGGGACCTGGACCATCATGCTCTGGGGCGCGTGGTTCCATCTCCTGCCGGGCGATTTCCTGGGCATACCCATGCGGGAACTGGCTGAGACAGCGCCCATTCCGCTGACCTTGCTTCAAATCCTGACCATGGTCTGCAAGGTGCTGGCCTGTTTGGCGGTCTACCGGCGCTGGAAGTCGGCGCTATGGTGGATCTGCGGCGGCATAGCCCTGCACCTGGCGCTCTGGCTCAGCCTGGCGATCAATCCGATTTATGACGGACGCCTGGGCTATCTGGCCATTGTCGTTGAGTTTTCCGTCCTCGCCCTTGTCGTCGGCGCCAAACGCCGCCCGCGCCCGGTCGGTTAGAGACGCGCGCGCCTTGCCCGGCACTTTGCGCCCCCATTCCATCTCGCCTCAAAACACCTTACATAGAGCGCATCATGGCTGATGATCTTTACTCCAACGCGGTCTTGCGGCTGGCGGCGGATATTCCGCGGATCGGGCGTTTGGCGCGCCCGCAGGCCTCCGTGCGCAAAGTGTCGCGCCTGTGCGGGTCGGAAGTGGAAGTGGATCTGGTGATGCAGGGCGGCCGGGTGGCCGATCTGGCATTGCGGGTGAAGGCCTGTGCGCTGGGCCAGGCCTCAGCCTCGATCATGGCCCGCCAGGTCATTGGCGCCTCGGCCGGCGAACTCGCCCTGGCGCGGGACAGTCTTCTGGCCATGCTGAAACAGGGCAAGCCGGCCCCGCGCGGGCGTTTCGGCGAGCTGGCGGCTCTGGAGGGCGCGCGCGCCTATCCGGCCCGGCACCAATCGGTCATGCTGGCTTTCGAGGCCGTGTGCGAAGCCGCCCGTCAGGTCGGCGGATCGACTGCGAAGACCATCGAGCCAACCGGCTAGGGCTGTCCGCCCCGCCCCGCCGGCGGGATTGCCCGGACAGTCCGCAAGTCAAACCACCCCACCTGATATCTTTACTGCGGTCCGCATCGCGTGCCTCATGTCCATGGTGGACAGCACGCATGACGGCGTTAAAAGGCTTGATTCATATGCGTTCGACGGAACCGATCGAGACGCCGAAACCCGGTCCGGCGGGCTGGTTGATGGTCCTCGCCCTGCGAGCCTATCAACTCGTCCTTTCCCCGGTCCTTTACGCGCTGGGTGTGCGCTGTCGGCATGAGCCGACTTGTTCGCACTATGGCATCCAGGCGGTGAAGGACCAGGGCGGCTGGCGGGGCTTCTGGCTGACCCTGGGAAGGCTGCTGCGCTGCCGGCCCGGGGGCACGTTCGGCTTCGACCCGGTTCCGCCGCGGCGCGAGGAAATCCCCTGGTGGCGTGTCTGGGCCTTCCGGTCCCCGCCGAACCAGATCAGAATGCAGGCCCATCCGCCGGCGGACCGCGCCGACGACAAGGACTTTGACCAATGATCAATGTGACGCTGCCCGATGGGTCGATCCGCGAACTGCCCGAGGGGGCCACGCCGCTCGATCTCGCCGAGAGCATTTCCAAATCGCTCGCCAAGGCTTCCATTATTGCCGAGGTGGACGGCCAGGACTGGGATCTGACGCGCCCGCTGGAAGGTGATGCCAAGGTGGCTCTGATCACCCGCAAGGACGAGAAGGCGCTGGAAGTGATCCGTCACGATGCGGCGCACATCCTTGCCCAGGCGGTACAGGAACTCTTCCCCGGCACCCAGGTCACGATCGGCCCGGCCATCGAGGATGGTTTCTATTACGACTTCGCCCGCGAGGAACCCTTCACGCCGGAGGATTTCGAGGCCATCGAAAAGCGCATGGCGCAGATCGTCGATGCCGACCTGCCCTTCGAGCGCGAGGTCTGGGACCGCAATGAGGCGATCGCGAAATTCCGCGAGATGGGCGAGGCCTACAAGGCGGAGCTGATCGAGGACCTGCCCGAGAGCGAGACGATCACCATCTATCGCCAGGGCGAGTGGTTCGATCTGTGCCGCGGGCCGCACCTGCCGTCCACGGGCAAGATCGGCAAGGCGTTCAAGCTGATGAAAGTGGCCGGTGCCTATTGGCGCGGTGATCACCGTAACGCCATGCTCAGCCGGATCTACGGCACGGCCTGGGCTGACGACAAACAGCTCAAGGCGCACCTGCATCGTCTGGAAGAAGCCGAGAAGCGCGATCACCGCCGCCTCGGCAAGCAGATGGAACTCTTCCACTTCCAGGAAGAGGCCCAGGGCCAGGTCTTCTGGAACCCCAATGGCTGGACTTTGTATCGCGGTGTTCAGGACTATATGCGCCGCCGTCTGGAAGACGCGGGCTATGTGGAAATCCGGACGCCGCAACTGATGGACCGGAAGTTCTGGGAAGCCTCGGGCCACTGGGACAAATACCGGGAGAACATGTTCATCTCCTCGATCGACCAGGAAGAAAAAGTCCTGGCCGTGAAGCCGATGAATTGCCCCTGCCACGTGCAGGTGTTCAACCAGGGCCAGAAATCCTATCGCGACCTGCCGCTGCGCCTGGCCGAGTTCGGCTCCTGCCACCGCTATGAACCGTCCGGCTCNCTGCACGGTCTGATGCGGGTGCGCGGTTTCGTGCAGGATGATGCCCANATCTTCTGCACNGTCGACCAGATCACCGAGGAAGTGAAAGCCTTCTGTGAGCTTTTGAAGTCGGTCTATGCCGATTTCGGTTTCGAGGAGCCGCGGATCAAATTCTCCGACCGTCCCGAACAGCGTGTCGGCTCGGACGAGGTCTGGGACAAGGCGGAAGCCTCACTCAAAGAGGCCGCCGAAGCCTCCGGTCTCGACTATGAGCACAATCCGGGTGATGGCGCCTTCTATGGTCCCAAGCTGGACTTCGTGGTGAAGGATGCGATCGGCCGGGAATGGCAGACGGGCACGATCCAGTGCGACTTCAACCTGCCGGAACGCCTGGACGCGACCTTTGTCGGCGATGACAGCGAGAAACACCGTCCGGTCATGCTGCACCGGGCGATCCTGGGCTCGCTGGAACGCTTCATCGGTGTCCTGATCGAGAACTATTCCGGCAAGCTGCCCTTCTGGCTGGCCCCGCGTCAGGTCGTCATTGCGACGATCACCTCCGATGCGGACGGCTATGCCGAACAGGTCAAGGCCGCCATGACCAAGGCCGGTCTTCGGGCCGAGACCGATCTTCGCAATGAGAAGATCAACTACAAGGTCCGTGAACACTCTGTCGGCAAGGTGCCGGTGATTGCCGTGGTCGGCCGCAAGGAAGCCGAAGAGGGCACGCTCGCCCTGCGCTTCTTGGGCGAGGACGGCAAGACCCAGGAAATCTTGTCGCTGGACGCGGCGATCGAACGCCTGTCCGCGGACGCGTTGGCGCCTGACCTCAAGCGCGGCTGACGGGTAGGGAGGGCGCCCGACCGTGCGCGATGATACGAGAGCCGGGATTGCCGGCATTGCCGGTTTCGGCCTGTCTCTCGTCTTCGCGATTGCGGGCAGCCTCCTGATCGCGCCCTGGGTCTCCTTGCTGGCCATGGCGGCCCTGCCGGTCGACAAGGCCTTCTGGCAGGTCCGCCGTATTCCTTGGGCGCTGGTGTTCGGCGGACTGTTCCTGGTCTGGGTGGCGCTGAGCTATCTGTGGTCGCCCCATGATGATCCCGGCCAGATCTGGCGGACCTGTCTGGGCATCCCGCTCTATATCCTGTTCGCGACGCGGATCGGGGCGCTGGACGGGGTGTGGCAGCGGCGGGTCGAGGCGGCGATCCTCTTCCTCATGGTCTCGCTGGGGCTGTTCCTTTGCTATGAAGCCCTGTTCGACGGGGTGAATACGCGCGGCTTCAAGCTGGCGGAGGAGGACTTCACCGGCCTGTCGCCGGAGGATGTCGCCATCTTCGTGAACCGCAATCTGGGCCATGCCGCAGTCCCCCTGATCCTGTTGTCCATGCCTGCCGCCCTGATCGCTTGGCGCGAAGGCGGTGTGCTGATCGGCGTGATCTTCGTCGGCATGGCGGGGGTCGCCGCCTTCAGCTATGGCATCGAGGTGAACGCCGTGGCCTTCATCCTGGCCAGCGGAACCACCGTGCTGGCCGCCTTGTGGCCACGAACCGTGGTGGCCGCGGCTTTCGGCCTCGTGGCCGGCCTGCTGATCGTCATGCCCCTGGCGCTGCCGGAGATTATTTCCAGCCTGCCCGAACCTGTCCGAGACCTGCTGCCGCTTTCCTGGAGCTGGCGTCTGGAGATCTGGAGCTATGCGGGTGAATTAATTCGGGAAAACCCCTGGTTCGGCTATGGGCTGGATGCCTCACGGCCACTCAATCGCGAAATGGTGCTCGATGGTTTCCAGATCGAGGCCTTGCCGATGCACCCGCACAATGCCACTTTGCACGTCTGGCTTGAGACGGGCGCAGTGGGGGCCTTGCTGCTGGCAGCAGCTTTGATCGCCATGGGGGGGCGGATTGCCGCCGCACCCAAACTGTCACGAATTCAGGCTATGGGGGTTGTCTGGGTCTTCGTGGCCTATGTTTCCCTGATCGTCTTCTCCTACGGGGTCTGGCAGGAATGGCACCAAGGGACAGTAGCGTTGGCAGCGGCGTCGGTCTTCTTCCTCGGAGCGAAGCGACCGGCATGAGCAAGACTGCGCGCCTCAGCGTGGTCACCGTGGCCTGGCAGACGGGGCCGCACCTGCTGGAATCCGTGGCCGCCATTCTCGACGCGCCGGGCGTCGATGAATTCGTGCTGGTCAATCACGGCAATCCGCCCGAACTGATCAGCGCCCTGCGGACCATGGCCGCCAATACCGACAAATTCGTGCTGATCGAGACCGGCGCCAATCTGGGTTTCGCCAAGGGCTGCAATATCGGCGCTCGCCGGACCAATGGGGATTATGTCCTCTTCCTCAATCCCGATGCCGTGCTGGCGCCCGGCGTGGCCAGCCGGCTCAAGGCTTCTGCGGCCAAGCTCGAGGATGAGCCGATCTGGGCGATCGGTGCGCGCATCACCAATGCCGATGGCACCGAACAGCGCGGCGGCCGTCGCGGTGAATTGACACCGATGTCGGCCCTCTCAACCTTCTTCGCGCTCGACCGTTTCCTGCCCGGCATGCGCAATCTGCACTACGAGACCCAGCCCCTGTCGGACGAGATGATCCCGATGCCGGTCGTCTCCGGCGCGGCGCTGATGATGCGTCGTACGGACTTCCTGGCCATTGGCGGGTTCGACGAGCGCTATTTCCTGCACGTCGAGGACATTGATCTGTGCCGGAATATCCGCCAGCGGGGCGGCTCGGTCTGGTTCGAACCGCGCGCCAGCATCAAGCATTATGGCGGCACCAGCCAGACCTCACCGCTCTTCGTCGAGAGCCATAAGGGTCTCGGCTTCGTGAAGTATTTCTGGAAATACTATCCCGGCCCGCTGCAGCGCCTGATGACGATGGCCCTGATCGGTCCGATCTTCGCTGCCTTGTGGGGACGGGCCGCCTATCTGCGCCTGCGCGGCATGCTGCGCGGGATCCGGCGCCGCCGGGCCGTGGCCCGTCGTTTGCGCCGGCTCAAGGCCCACCGCGCCAGCCGCGGCTAGCTAGGCGCGTTTCGGAACCCCGCCGGCCCGCGCCAGCGCACTGTCGACAGGGTGTTTCAGCCCGTCCGTCTCCAGCCATTTCGCCGTCTCGATCAGCTTGCCCAGATCCAGCCCGGTCTCATAGCCGCCGCGTTCCAGCATGTAGACGACATCCTCGGTCGCCACATTGCCGGTGGCTGCCGGGGCAAAGGGACAGCCTCCAATCCCGCCGACAGACGCATCGATGACATCCACACCGGCCTCGACGGCGGCATAGATATTCGCCATCGCCGTATTGCGCGTGTTGTGGAAATGCATGCGCAGTCGCATCTCCCCGCTCTCGGCGCGCACGAGGTCCAGCATGCGACGCACCGCCCAGGGATCGGCCACACCGATCGTGTCGCCCATGGCAAACTCGACAGCGCCTGCCGCCCGCGCCCGGCCAGCGAGACGCGCCACCACGGCCGGATCCACCTCGCCATCGAACGGATCACCAAAGGCCACCGACACGGTCACCGAGACCGGCGTGCCCTCATCATGGGCGAGTACGGCAATGCGGTCGAACAGATCGGCGGTCTGGTCCGGCGTGGCATTCTGGTTCTTCAGGCCAAAGCCTTCCGATGCCACCATGACGTAATTGACCTCGTCACAGCCGGCTTCCAGCGCCCGGCGCATGCCGCGCTCATTGAGCGCCAGACCGATATATTTCACCCCGTCCTGCCGCGGCACGCGCTGCATGACGGCATCACTGTCGGCCATGGCCGGAACCAGTTTGGGATGAACGAAACTCGCCGCTTCCATCCGCCGGACCCCGGAAGCGATCAGCCGTTCGACAAATTCGATCTTGGTGTCCGTCGACATCATCGCCGGATCATTCTGCAGACCGTCCCGCGGCCCGACTTCAACGATTTCAATCTTGCGGGTCATTGGGGTTCGTCTCCGCACAACGGGTGAAGAAAATGGCGAGTACGGTTTCGTCACCGCGAGAATAGTTGGTGCCAACGGCTTGTGAGCGACCATCATGACAAGCCCCAAGGCTGTTCGCGATGCTCCACCAGTTGCTGGCACCGCCGTGCCCGTCGCCAGCCCCCATTCCCATCATGGCCGCCCGTAACTCTGGCGCACGGGACAGATCCAGCACCACCATGGTGGGTTCTTCACGGCTTTCGGCAAAGGCCAGCACCTCTTCCGCCGAGCCCAACACGGTATCGGTGCCCAGCGAGAAGACGAGGCTTGGTTCGGTATAGCTGGAGGCGGTGACGATGGCGTCCGGCGAGATGCCCGTGATCGTCTCCGAGTACTCCCGCGCCGCGCGCACCTGATCGGCAAGCCGAACCGCATACGCATTTGGCAGGGCAGCCCCCCGCGCCGCGAGCTGCCAGCCCAGACCGGCCAGCACGGCGAAGACCAGCGCGAGCATTCCCGGCTTCACCCGGTCGCTGATCAGCGCTGCGGTGGAGAGGCCGACAAAGAGGGAGCTGGCGACGAACACCCATGCCGCGACGGCGGGGTCTAGCGTGAATTGGAAGCCTCTCTCGAATCCGTCGACCGCCAGCCGAACAACATCCCAGGAGATGGCATTCCCGTACATCACAAACGCCACCGGGATCACGATCGCGAAGACCACACCCGCAAAGGCGAACAGCCCCCAGCTGACCCAGCGCTGCCAGGCCTTGGCCTTCACCATTTCCACCAGTCCCCAGCCGGCCGCCAGGGCCAGGGCCGGGTAGGCGGGCAGGACATAGTGGGGAAGCTTGGTCGGCAGGAGTTCGAAAACCAGCCAGGTCGGCACGGCCCAGCACACCAGGAAGCGCGCAGCACCGGCCATGTCCGTCTTGCCGCGGATGGCACCGACGAGGCGGCCTACGCCCGGCACCAGGAAGAGCGTTGCCGGGAAGAGGAGAAGTGGCAGGAGGAGGAGGTGATAGCCGACCGGTCCGCCATGGCGTTCATGACCGGAGACGAGTTTCGGACCCAGATCATCGCCCAGCGCCTCGCGCAGGAAATTGCCTTCGGTGGCGATCTGGATCGAGACCAGCCAGGGTACGACCATAAGAATGGCCAGGATCGGGCCCCACCAGGTCAGAACCGGCTTCAGCCAGCGCCAGCCACGCTCCCAGATCAAAAGGGCAATGATCGCCAGACCCGCCACCATGGGCGTGACCGGACCCTTGATCAGCGCGCCCAGCCCGATGGCGAACCAGAAGAGAAGGGCGGTTTTCCAGCCCGGACTGTCGCCCGCCCGCGCATTCATCAGCGCCGCCATGGCCAGTGTGGTGCACCCGGCCAGCATGGCGTCCGTCTTGGCGATCCCGCCTTCAATGCCCAAAAGGACTGTGGTCGCAAACAGGGCCGCGCCCGCGAACGCCGCCTCGCGCCCGATCAGTTTTTGTCCGCCCCAGTAGGCGGCCAGCGCCGCCAGGATCACGCCCAGCAGTGAGGGAATGCGATAGGCCCAGATCTCGCGCGCTTCGGCATCGGACAGCGCAGCCACGGAGACGGCTTGCAGCCAGTGAATGCCGACCGGCTTCTTGTTGCGTTCCTCGTCGAGAAAATTGATCTCGACGAAATTCCCGGTTTCCAGCATCTGCGCCGTGGCCTGGGCAAAGCGGCTTTCATCGCGGTCCAGCGGCGGCAGGGTGAAAATCCCCGCCAAGGCGGACAGGGCCGCCAGCAAGCCGATGATGACATAGGCGCGGACGCCGCGGGCCAGTTCGGTCATGATGCCTCCGAGAATGCGCGAAGTGAGAAATCCCTCGCGTCATGAGCCAGAACCGGTATGTAACGGGCAGCCCCTGTTTCGCAAGCTCAACCAGACACCTGTAAGCCAGACCGCCATGACCAACCCCGATATCTCCGTCGTCGTCCCTGCCTATAACGAGGCCGGAAATGTGGTGCCGCTCGCCCGCGAAATCGCCGAGGCGTTGGCTGGCCGCAATTTCGAAATCCTGTTCGTGGACGATTGTTCCAGCGATGCGACGCGCCAGGAATTGATCGACGCCAAGGCGGAGCTGCCCATGCTGCGAGTCATCGCGCACCGGCACAATGCCGGGCAGTCGCGCTCTGTGCGTACGGGCGTGATGCATGCGCGCGGCGCCGTGGTCTGCACGCTGGATGGCGATGGCCAGAACCCGCCGGAGAACCTGCCTGTCGTGGTCGACGCGCTGATGCGTGAAGATGCGCCGGAGAACCTGGCCCTGGTCGGCGGCGACCGCTCCGCCAATCGCCAGGACAGTGCCTGGAAGAAATTCGCCTCTCGCTTCGGCAATGGCATCCGCAAGGCGATGCTGAACGATAATTGCAATGATACCGGCTGCGGGCTGAAGGCCTTCAAGCGGGCGGCCTATCTGGAACTGCCCTTCTTCGATCACCAGCACCGTTTCCTGCCGGCGCTGATGAATCGCGAGGGCTATCTGTGTGAATTCCGACCGGTCACGCACCGCCACCGCACGATCGGTTCGTCGAAATATACGAATTTTGGCCGTCTTTTCGCCTCTTTGACAGACATGATGGGCGTAATGTGGTTAAATTCGCGGGCGCGCAATCCGCGCGGAAGCGACGAGTTTTAGGGTTTCGGGCCGGGTCTGGCCCATAGTTTGAAAGGACGCGATATGGCCGGCGGGGGAGATAACGGCGTATTGTTGGGTATGACGGCTGCCAATCAGGCGCAACGCGCACGCGGCCGCGGCAATGGGGGAAGTAACATGTTCAATATCATTCCACTGCTCATCATTCCGGTGGTGATCTATTCCGCGATTGTTGTCTTCGCGGGCGGTGATCCGGCTTCGGCGGCCGCCATGATGGACAACACGCTCTTCTCGATCCCGCTGGTCTCCGGACCGTGGGCGATGAAGCTGGGCGATCTGCTGATCATCATCGGCATGCTCATGATGTTCGTGGAACTGGTGAAGTCGGCCGGGACCGGCACGGCCACCATCATCAATCATGGCCTGTCCATGCTGGTCTTCGTCATCGCGATGGCGCTCTTCCTGCTGGTCGGCCGTTTCGGCACCTCGGTCTTCTTCCTGATCACCATCATGGCGCTCATGGACACTGTGGCCGGCTTCGTGGTCACCATCGTTGCGGCCCGCCGCGACCTGGCCGTCGGCGGCGAATAAGCCGAACTGACGCCACGCGCACAAGAAACGCCGC
>NZLV01000010.1 GCA_002694345.1 Maricaulis sp. | reverse complement strand
GACGTGGACGGCCTTGCCGGTCAGGGCGTTGAGATAGGAGGGCAGGGTCGCGACCAGCGTCTTGCCTTCACCCGTCTTCATTTCGGCGATGGAGCCTTCATGCAGCACCATGCCGCCCATAAGCTGGACGTCATAGGGGCGCAGGCCCAGGGCGCGCTTGGCGGCTTCGCGGACGGCAGCAAAGGCTTCCGGCAGAAGGGCGTCGACTTTCTCGCCCTGCTTGATCCGGTCGCGGAACTCGTCGGTCTTGGCCTTGAGCGCCGCGTCGCCGAGGGCTTCGAATTCCGGCTCCAGCGCGTTGATCTTGTCGATCACGGGCCGCATGCGGCGGAGTTTGCGATCGTTATCGGTACCGAAAATCTTGCGGGCTATGGACAGCATGTGCTCTGGCTTTTGTACGACTACGACGCCACCGGCATCGGGTCCGTCCCGATTGCCAAGGACGCCAGCATTGCTTTGAAACGTTTAGGTGACTTAAGGATGGGGAGTATGGGTGTCAATCAAGCCGCACCGTATGCGGTTCCCGGCTTCACCCCCTAAAGGATTGTTGGCGTGATGAATCTGCGCACTTTGACCCTACTGTTCTTGGTGTTGGGCGCCCTGGCTGGCTGCGGCCCTGCGCCGCGGGAGGCCGTGCCCGAAGACGCTGATTCCGGGCCGGTTCTGTCGCCGGACGAGGCCGATCCCGTGGTGGCCCGTGTCGACGGGACCGTGATCCGCCGCTCCGATGTCGAGCGCGAGGCCCTGGCCCAGGACGGGGAAGACCATAACGCACCGGCACCGGGGGATGAGGCTTTCCAGCGTGTGCTGGAGGAATTGATCGACCAGCGCCTCCTGGCCCTGGAAGCCCGTCGCCGCGGCCTGCACCGCTCTGAAGAGGCCCGCCGCCGCCTTGCCCTGGCCGAGGAGCGCATCCTGGGCAATGTCCTGGTGGAGACTGCGCTGGCCGACGCGGTGACCGAGGACACGATCGAACGCATCTATCAGGAGCAGATCCGCCTCATCCAGCTGGGTGAGGAAGTCCGCGCCCGCCACATCCTCGTCGATACGCGCGAAGAGGCCGATGCCATCGCTGTCCTGCTGGCCGGTGGGCGGGATTTTGCCGAACTGGCCGTGGCCATGAGCCAGGATCCGGCGACGCGCCTGGAAGGCGGGGATCTGGGCTATTTCACCCGCCAGGGCATTCTGCCCAGCTTCGGGGCTGTCGCTTTCGCAACGCCGGAGGGCGGGGTGTCGGCACCGTTCCAGACCGAGTCGGGCTGGCACATCCTCCAGGTCGTGGACCGCCGCCGCCAGCCGCCGCCCTCGCTGGAGCAGATGCGGCCGAACATCATCCAGTTCTACACCTATGACCAGCTGGAAGCCCTGGTGGACGGGTTGCGGCAGGACGCCGAGATCGAACGCCTCCCTGTCAACCCGACCGAGCCGGACGCGCCGGAGGCCGAGCTGGAACTGCAGCCGGAACCGGACAATTTGGACTCACCCGGTTAAGCCGCCATTCACTGGCTTCTTGCACAGGTTTTTAAGGGAGTTTTGGCATCATGACGGCTCGTGGCCCCAAACCGGTGATCCATGTGGCAGCCTGCGCGCTGATCGATACGGACGGTCGTATCCTCATCGCCAAGCGTCCCGAGGGCAAACCGATGGCGGGGCTTTGGGAGTTTCCCGGCGGCAAGATCGAGCCGGGTGAAACGCCGGAGCAGGCTGTGGTGCGAGAACTGCGCGAAGAGCTGGGAGTGGAACCGTGCGAACGGTGTCTGCACCCCTTTGCCTTCGTGTCACACCCCTATGACGACTTCCACATCGTCATGCCGCTCTTCCTGTGCCGCACCTGGGACGGCTTTCCGCAACCGCGCGAAGGCCAGGAGATTGCCTGGGTCCGCAAGGAACGCCTCGGCGATTTCACCATGCCCGCCGCCGACCGCCCGCTGGCGGCCGAGCTGAGGGATCGCCTGACATGACCGGATTGCTGCGCAGATTTACCCGCGACCAGCGCGGTGCCACGGCCATCGAATACGCCATGATCGGCGTCATCGTCTCCATCGCCGCCGTCGCCGGCCTCTCCATCATCGGGCCGACGGTGATGGCGATGTTCACGGAAGCCGGCTCCGCGTTTTAGGGGGCTTTTTGCTCACAGGATCGCGCGTGAACCGCCTCTCCCTCGGGGAGAGGGGGGCGGCGCGTGACTTTCCAACAAAACCCATTTCTCCCGGAAGCGCGCAGCGCTGTCCGGGACCTGCGAGAACCACATCGTTTGAAGTCTCGTGCAGTCGGTCCCGGAACTCCGCCCGGCTCAATGCCGGGCTCCGTCCGGGAGAAATAGATCCTGTCGGTCTCAGGTCCTCGCCCTTGATGGGCGAGGGGGACCGCGCGCACGCGCGGTGGAGTGGGTGACTTCCAAAGGAACAGAAAGCGCAAAGCGCTTTCACCCCTTCCGGCCCTACGGGCCACCTTCCCCGTCAAGGGGAAGGAGGGCGGAGAGGCGCCCCTACTTCCCCGCCTTCTCGCCCAGCGATTTCTCTTTCACGCCCAGCGCGTCCGCCAGACGGTGCGTGGCAGACCCCGGCCGTTTCGGCTTGGGTTGGTCGGGGTGCGGGGCCCAGCCGGCGGCGTGGATGATGTCGAAGCTGGCGCGGATGCGGCCATTGGGGTCGGCGAATTTTTCGGCGTAGAGCTGGGCGGTGCGTACGAAGAGGGCGCGGCTGGCGGGTGTAGTGGGCCGGTCGGCGAGGACCGAGGTTTCGCCCATGCCGCGCAGGTCCGCCATCAGGGCGAAAGCATTGTCATAGCGCACGGTGACGCGGTCGATATCGGCCACGGGCATGGCAAAGCCGGCGCGCTGCANCAGGGCGGCCATGTCGAAGGTNCCGGCATAGGGCGAGACGCGGGCAGCGGCACCGCCGGTCAGNTCGCTTTCCGCCGTCATCAGGCATTGGCGCANNTCGGTCAGGGTGGAGCCGCCCAGCAGGGCCGCGGCAAAGAAACCGTCCGGCTTGAGCGCGTGATTGATCTGGACCAGCACGCCGGGCAGGTCATTCGTCCAGTGCAGGCCCCAGGGCGCCAGGACGAGATCGAGGCTTTCCTCGGCGAAGGGCAGGGCTTCCTCGTCCAGGCAAACAGACGGGCGGTCGAGACGCGCCGCGACATCGCCGGCGAGGTCGGATTGGGTCAGCCAGCCGATCTTGGCGGCAGCCGGATGCGTGCCCAGCTCGTCGGTCAGGCCCGGCCCGCCGCCCAGGATGGCGGCGCGGTCGAAATCCCGCGTGATGCTGTCGACACGATCACACATATCCTCGAATGCGCGACGCACCAAAAAGTTGTAATCTGCCAGTTTCGGCGCTGCCCGGTTGCGGCGGCGGGCCAGGAGCTGGCGATCGAACAGGCGGGGCGGTGTCTCGGTCATGGGCGGGATATGCCCGCTTGCAGGCGTCAGGAAAAGAGGGGGCGGGTGATGGACCGCATCTGGAGCGGACTGGCTGACCTGATCTGGCCCCCGGTCTGTCCGCTGACCGGGGCGCGGGTCAGCGGTCATGGCCTGTTCTCGCCGACGGCCTGGTCGGCCCTGACCTTCCTGGACGAGCCGGCCTGTCATGTCTGCGGCCTGCCCTTTGCCTATCCCGGGGCCAGCGGGTCGGAAGCGGTGCATGCCTGCGCCCCCTGCCTGGCCCGGCCGCCCCGCTATGACGGGGCCCGCGCGCCGCTGGCCTATGACGCGGCCTCTCGCAGCCTCGTTCTGGGCTTCAAGCATGGCGGGCGGCCGGAATGGGTCGACCGGTTCGCGGCCTGGATGGCGATGTCGGCGCCGGACGTGCTGGCGCAGGCCGATGTGCTGGTTCCGGTGCCGCTGCATTGGCGGCGATTGTGGGCGCGGCGCTATAACCAGTCCCTCCTGCTGGCCCGGGCGCTGGCCCGGCGGACCGGTCATGCGGTGGAGGCTGATGCCTTGCTGCGCCGCAAGCCGACCCCCAGCCAGGCCGGCCAGTCGGCCCGGTCGCGGCGGCGCAATGTGGCGGGCGCCTTCTTTGTCGCGAAGCCGGAATCAGTCAGAGATCGCCGCCTGGTCCTGATCGATGATGTGCTGACCACGGGGGCGACGGCGAATGCCTGTGCACGCCAATTGAAGCGGGCCGGTGCGAAATCGGTATACCTTATGACACTGTGCCGCGTTGTCAGGACGAGCGATGCCACTATCTAAGGCGCAGATTTGGAGTACAGACCATGGCTGATGTGACCATTTATACCCGTCCGATGTGCGGCTACTGCGCCCGCGCCGTTTCCCTGCTGAAGTCCAAGGGCGTCGCCTTCAACGAGATCGATGCCGGTTTCGACGTTGCCAAGAAGCAGGAAATGATCGCCCGCTCGAATGGCGGCCGCACCTTCCCGCAGATCTTCATCGGCGACATGCATGTCGGTGGCTGTGACGACATGATGGCGCTGGAGCGCGCCGGCAAGCTGGACGCGCTGCTGTCGGCCTGATGCCCAAGCTTGATGTCGCCCTCATCCAGATGCGCTCCGGGATCGACCCGGCTGCCAATCTGGCCGACGCCACGGACCTGATCCGGCAGGCGGCGGGCGAGGGCGCGCGTCTGGTGGCCACCCCGGAAGTCACGCATCTGGTCCAGAAGGATTCAGAGGCCGCCTTCAAGCTGATGCATGCGCCGGACACCGATCCCGCCATTCCCGCCTTCGCGGCGCTGGCCAAGGAGCTGGGCATTTCCCTGCTGATCGGCTCGCTGGCCCTGAAACAGGCCAAGGGCGGCAAGGCGCTGAACCGGTCTTTCCTGTTCGGCCCGGATGGCGCAGTGAAGGCCTGGTATGACAAGGCCCACATGTTTGATGTCGGTCTGGGACAAGGCGAGAGCTATCGCGAGAGTGACAACTATCAGGCCGGTGACCGGCTGGTGCTGACCGAGGCTGAAGGCGCCCGGCTGGGCCTGTCGATCTGCTATGATGTGCGCTTCGCCTATCTCTATCGCCGCCTGGCCCAGGCCGGGGCCCAGATCCTGACCGTCCCCGCCGCTTTCACCCGCACCACGGGCAAGGCGCATTGGGAGGTCCTGTTACGGGCCCGGGCGATCGAGACGGGCAGTTTCGTGCTGGCCCCCGCCCAGGGCGGCCTGCACGCCGATGGCCGCCGCACCTGGGGCCATTCCATGGTGATCGACCCGTGGGGGCAGATCATCGCGGAATTGCCGCATGACGAGCCGGGTGTGCTGACCGCCTCGATCGACCTGTCCCGGGTCGAGGATGCGCGCCGCCGGGTGCCGGCCCTGAGCCATGATCGCGACCTGTCGGGCCCGGAACTGTGATCGCACCATGATCCGCTACGCGCTGATATGCGACGAGGCCCATGAGTTCGAGGCCTGGTTCTCCAACTCGCAGGCCTATGACGACCAGGCCGAGCGCGGACTGGTGGAATGTCCGCATTGTGGCAGCCTCTCCGTGCGTAAGGCGCTGGCCGCTCCGGCCGTCTCCACCTCGCGGTCCAGGGAGGCCCGGTCCGAACAGAAGAAACTGGCGGAGATGGCGGGCAAGGTCCGCGCCCATATCCGCCAGAATTTCGACTATGTCGGTGAGGACTTCGCCCGCGAAGCGCGCGACATGCATGAGGGGCGCAAGGAAGCCCGCCTGATCTATGGCGAGAGCTCCGCCGAGGAGACCCGCCAGCTGATCGAGGACGGGGTGGAGGTGACGCCCCTGCCGGACGCCCTGGCCCCGCTTCCTCCCAAAAAGGCCAACTAGCCCGACAAAAAAAAGGGCGGTGCCGCAGCACCGCCCCTGTTTCGTGGTCTGTCTGTCCGGCTAGACGTCCAGCCGGCCCTTGAGCAGGCGGATGCCTGCCTTGCCGTCCTTCTTCCAGGCGATTTCGCCTAGCACGGTCTGGCCATTGTGCTCGACCTGGATGACGTCACCGACCGCACCGGCATCAGCGCCAGCAATACCCAGCCCGCCTTCGGACACGTTCTCGATATGGATCAGGCCCTGCGACTTGTCGCTGCGGGACTGGGCCTGCACCTGGCTGACCGGGCGGCGCGATACATACCGGCTGTCGGCGGATTTCAGTTCGCCGTCAAAGGCCTCGGCCAGCGCATCCAGCAGCGCCAGGACTTCCTTGCTGGCATCTTCCAGATCCACGAGCCGGGCATAGGCATTGCGGCGATCGCCGGCTTCCAGGGCCTCCAGCGCGCTGCGGCCGGCGGCATGGACGCGCTTATGCGGTTCCACGAGGCTCTTATAGGCCGTGTGATTGCGGATCGCAGGGACGTTCAGACTGTCATACCATTTGCCCAAGCGGCAGTTGTGATGGTCCGGTACGTCCACGGCGCGGCCCTCGATATGGCCGGACACCGTGTCGACGATCTTCTTCTTGAAGACGACATGGTCGATCTTGGCCATCTGCACCAGTGAGCGGTGCGAGTCGGCGACGAACCAGCTCTGCGCATTGCCCAGGAAAGCGTCATTGGAGCCTTTCAGGGATTCCACCATCTGGTTCAGCCGGGTCCGGTTGTCGCCGGCACGGTCGGCCACACCCGTGATGTTGGTGGAGATTTCGGCGGTCGTGGATTCCTGCTGCTTCAGGATGGCGGAGATTTCCTCCATCCGTCCGGTCACGTCGGACACCTGGTCGCCGACCGAGCGGATCAGGGAGTTGGCCCCCTCGATCGTGCTCTGGCCGGACTGAACGGCGGAGCGGGACCCTTCCAGGGCCTGTTCGATCACGGACATGCCGCTCTTGAGAGCTGCAATCCGGTCGGAAATGTCTTCGGTCGCCTTGGCCGCCTGGGTGGCGAGGGACTTCACCTCCGAAGCCACAACGGCGAACCCCCGGCCGGCTTCCCCGGCCCGGGCCGCTTCGATCGTCGCATTCAGCGCGAGCAGATTGGTCTGGTCGGAAATGGTCTCGATGACGGAAAGGAAGTCGCTGATCTGCTCGGAGGCTTCATTGAGCTCCTTCAGGCTTTGCGCGCTTTCCTCGGCCGTGCGGGCGATGTCGGCGATCGAGGAGGCCACGCTGTCCATGGCCCCGATGCTTTCGTGCACGGAGGCGTTGGTGGAGCGCGCACGCTCGGCGGCACCATCGGAGTTCTCGGCGATCTGCTGCACCGAGGTCAGCAATTCCTCGGCCGCGGCGGAGATGGACTGGCTGTTGCTGGTGGCCTCGTCCGTCGAGGATTGCAGCAGCGCCATGTTCAGGGAGAGGTCATTGATCGACACGATCGTGTCGGCGACGCTGCGCAGGCTGGCCAGATTGGTGTCGCGGCGATTGTCTTCCTCGACCCGGATGCGGATGCCGTTCTCATAGCCTTCCTGAGCGGCGCAAATGTCGAGAAAGGCGCGGGAGATCAGGGCGGCGACGACGCGCTCGGCCTTTTTCGGGTTCAGGCGGTATTTGGCGAACAGGGCCGGAATGGCGCCGGCCAGAACCCGGCCATAGGCGGCGATATACCAGTGCGAGGGCAGGCCGATGCGGACATGCGCCTCGGCAATCCGGATCGAGCGGCCCTGGAAATCAATGCCCGGCTTTTGCGTCATCAGGCCATGCCAGTGTTTCACCTGGCGGGCTGCGATATCCTTGGACTTGTCCTCATAGCCGGAAAAGATGCGGGCCAGATCGGGATCCTGCACCAGCCGGGCGTAGAAATCCTCGAGGATGGGACCCATTGCCGGTTCCAGCGCAGCCCAGGCATCGGAGCAATCGGATTGTGAAACGCTCTGCGGAGACAGAAAGCTCAGCAGCCGGTCCAGCAGTTCGGTGGAAAGGGTATTGGCTTGGGGGCTCGACGGCTTCTTCGCGGCAGCACCGGACATGGCCAGAATCTCCATGGAAAATCGCTGGCCCGAATGTTCCCTGTCGTGCTTGCTGAAACCTTAAGCCTGCGGCCGCCAACACAGCCTGGTTATAGAATATTACCGCAATCTCAGGCGCTTGCTGCCCGGGACTATTTTTTGATCGGTCGCCCGGTTCAGGCCTTGTCGGCGACGACCATGTAGTTCACCGACACATCATCATTGAGCGAGAACTGGTCCGTCAGGGGATTGTAGCCGACCCCGACCGGGGAACGCAGCGTCATGCCGCCTTCGCCCAGTGCGGCGCGGATTTCCTGCGGTTTCACCAGCTTGCCGAAGCGGTGCGTGCCGCGCGGCAGCCAGCCCATCACCCATTCCGCACCGACAATCGCCATGGCAAAGGCCTTGGGCGTGCGGTTGATCGTGGCGCAGATCATCAAGCCGCCCGGCTTCACCAGCTGGGCACAATCGACCAGGAAGGTGTGCGGATTGGCGACATGCTCCATCACTTCCAGATTGAGCACGACATCGAAGGGCGGTTCGCCATTTTCCAGCAATTGCTCGGCGACGCCGTGGCGGTAGTCGATTTCCAGACCCTGCTCTTCGGCATGGACGCTGGCGGTCTTCACATTGGCCTCGGCCGCATCTACGCCGGTAATGCTGGCACCCAGGCGGGCCATCGGTTCGCAGACCAGGCCGCCACCGCAACCGATATCCAGAATGCGCAAGCCTTCCAGGGGCTTGTCGCCGGACCGGCCGAAATGCTGGCCAATCACGTCGCGGATATAGCCCAGCCGGACCGGGTTGAATTTGTGCAGGGGTTTGAACTTGGACTCCGGGTCCCACCATTCCGCAGCGATGCGCGAGAATTTCTCGACTTCCTCGGGATCGATGGATGGCCGGGTCAGAGTTTCCGGTGCTGTAGCCGTGGCCATGCGAATTCTCCCTGCGGGCGAGTTGGCCCGTGATTGCGTTCAAGCGTTGCGCGCCGGATCATGTCCGCTTACCTAACCGCCGGCGCCGCGGCCATAATATGGCCCCGGCTGCCGCGCTAATCGAGCCCGGTGCGACACTGTGCGCACATGATCTAGGTCGCTCCGGGCCAAAAGGAAAAGTGCGAGGGACAGGTTTGAGCACACGCGTGGTGGCCAAATTCGGCGGAACCTCGGTCGGGTCGATCGAGCGGATCCGTCATTCTGCCGGACTGGTCGCCGAAGCGGCGCGCCGCGGCGAGGTCATGGTGGTCGTGGTGTCGGCCATGGCGGGCGAGACCGACCGCATTCTCGGCCTGACCCAGGATCTGGGCGCCGGCCTGGGTGATCCTGAGACCGATGTGGCGCTGGCGGCCGGTGAACAGGTGTCCTCCGCCCTGATGGCGCTGGCCTTGCGCGAGGCGGGGTTCCAATCCCGCTCTTTCCTGGGCTGGCAATTGCCGGTGATCACGGACGGTCCGGCCGGTGCAGCGCGGATTGCGGGCATGGATGTTTCCGTACTGGAGACCGCGATGGAAGCCGGGGTCATCCCGGTGCTGGCCGGTTTCCAGGGCATCACCCGGGACGGCGATGTCCGCACGCTGGGGCGTGGCGGCACCGATCTGTCGGCAGCGGCGCTGGCAGCGGCGCTGGGCGCGCGTTGCGACATCTATACGGATGTGGACGGGGTCTACACCACCGATCCGCGGATTGAGCCGGCGGCCGGACAGCTGGATGCCATCAGCCATGACGAGATGCTGGAACTGGCAGCCCAGGGCGCCAAGGTCCTGCAGACCCGCTCCGTCGAGTTTGCCAAGGCGCGCGGCGTTCCCATGCGCGTGCTGTCCTCCTTCCTGGAAGCGGGCGAAAGTCGGGGGACCGATGTCGTCTCCAACCGGGATGTCGCCGAACGGCGGATCGTGTCGGGTGTCGCCTATGCGCGCGACCAGGCCCGCATCGCCCTGGTCGGGACGTCGAACCGGTCGGATCTGCCGGCGCGGGCCTTCGCGGCACTCGCTGAAGCGGGCATCGGGGTCGACATGATCGTCCAGGCCCAGGCGCGGGCCGCGGGGTCCGTAACCCTGGAGTTTTCCGTCGCTCACCGGGATCTCGATCGGGCCCAGGCGGCTCTGGACGCGGCCCTGCCGGGCATCGACATGACCAGTGAGACCGGATTGGCGAAAGTCTCTGTTGTCGGTTCAGGATTGCGTCAAAGGGCTGATATTGCCCGTTCCCTGTTCGCCGTTCTGGGGGAACAGTCCATTCCCGTGCGCGTTCTTGCGACATCGGAGATCAAGATTTCAGCACTGATCGAGAATGACGCGGTGGAACGTGCGGTGAGAGCCTTGCACGCGGCCTATGGATTGGATCAGGTATAGGCATGGATGACGCGAAGACACCTCCGGTGCGGGATCCCCGCCGCCTGCTCAAGCGCATGCGCGAGCTCATGGCGGTGCAGGAGAACGCCCAGGCCCGCCTGGACCACCTCACGGCGATGATCGCCCAGGAGGCGGGCTGGGATGTGTGCTCCATCTATCTGGCGCGCCAGTCCAATGCGCTGGAACTTTGCGCCACCTTCGGTCTGAAGCCGGAATCGGTTCACTCGGTTCGCCTGCAGCCGGGCGAGGGCCTGGTTGGTCTGGTCGCGCGCCGGGCCCGCCCCCTGTCGACCTCCAATGCCCGGGCGCATCCGGCCTTCTCCTACAAACCGGAAACCGGGGAAGAGCCCTTCAACACCTTCGTCGGTGTGCCGATCCTTCGCGGTGGCCGCATGGTCGGTGTGCTGACGGCGCAGACCTCCCAGGAACGCCAGGTCGAGGTCGACGAGATCGAGACCCTGCAGACCGTCGCCATGGTGCTCGCCGAGATCGTGGCGTCCGGCGATATCGTCGAGGCCGAGGAAATGGCCGGACTGGATGTCCGCCAGTCCCGGCCGGAACGTTTCCAGGGTGGCGCCTATTCCGGCGGTGTCGTGCAGGGCGTGGCCGTCCTGTTCGAGCCGCACGTCGAATCCACCCGCCTGATCGCCGAGGACCCGGCTGCCGAGGAAGAACGCCTGGATACGGCGATCAATTCCCTGCGCGCCTCCATCGACCAGATGCTGGACAGCGGTCGCATCCCGTTTGGTGGACCGACGCGGGACGTGTTGCAGGCCTATCGCAT
>NZLV01000009.1 GCA_002694345.1 Maricaulis sp. | reverse complement strand
CGCTATCGCGCCATTGCCGGGGAAACCTATCTGCGGGATGCGGACGGCAATCCGACCGCTTCGATCTTCTCCACGACCTATCTGGCGGACGGCATGACCGATCCGCGCACCCGCCCGGTCGCCTTTGTCTTCAATGGCGGGCCGGGGTCCGCCAGCCTGTGGCTGCACATGGGCGTGTTCGGCCCGCAGCGCCTGGTCCTGCCGGATGTAGGTGATGACGGTGCCGCCCCCTATGACGTGGTCGAGAATGTCTATTCCATCCTCGACGTGGCCGACCTCGTCTTCGTGGATCCGGTGGGCACGGGCTGGAGCCGTCCGCTGGGCGAGAGTTCCGGCGACGATTTCTGGGGCGTGAATGAGGACGCCGAGAGCCTGGCGCAATTCATCCGCATCTGGCTGTCGGAGAACCAGCGCTGGAACTCGCCGAAATACCTGCTGGGCGAGAGCTATGGCACGCTGCGGATCGGCTCCCTGCTGAACCAGCTGGAAGGCAGTTTCACCGATGTCGCCATCAATGGCGTCGCCCTGATCTCCACCGTGCTGGACTTCCGCTATGACGACACGTCCGAGGGCAATGATATCGGCTATGTCGGCCTGATGCCGGGCTTTGCCGCCACGGCCTGGTATCATGGCAAGGTCGACCGGTCGCAGTGGAACGGCGAAATCGAGACTTTCCTTGCCGCAGCCCGCACCTTCGCCATCGAGGACTACATGCCGGCCCTGATGTATGGCGTGGATATCGATCCGGGGCGCGAGGCCCGCGTCATCGCCGAACTGTCCCGCTTCACCGGCCTGTCGGAAGACTTCCTGGAGCGCGCCAATATGCGCGTCTCCCTGCGCCGCTTCCAGCGTGAGCTGCGCCGCGATGAAGGCCTGTCCGTGGGTCGCCTGGACAGCCGCTATACCGGTGTTGAAGTGGATGGTGTCGGTGAGAACCCGGAAACCGATCCGAGCTTCTATGGCATTGATGGCAGCTATACCGCTGCGATGCTGGACTATTTCGGCCGCTCGCTGGGCGTGGACATCACCGAATACTATTCCACGATCGGTGGTGTGCGCGGCTGGAATTGGGATGCCGGTCGCTCGGGCAACAACAACTACATCAATGTCGCGCCGTGGATTGCCCGCGCCATGCGCCAGAACTCCGATCTCGAAGTGCTGGTGGCCCAGGGCTATTACGACCTGGCGACGCCCTTCTTCGCGGCCGAGCTGATGTTCAACCAGCCCGGCTTCGTGCAGGACCGGGTCCGCTTCGAGTACTATGAGTCCGGTCACATGATGTATATCCACCAGCCCTCGCTGGAGGCTGTGACCCAGGATGTACGGGAGCTGATCACCGATTAAAGGCCCCGGCCGGCGCTCGTGCCTGCGAGTGCCGGCGGGCCGCCCGGCTAGCCCCGGGGCCTGCGGGTCAGGTCGCAGATCGCCGCCAGACCGGTGATCAGGAGGAAGGTTGCGGCGGCGGTGTAACCCGCTTCAACCAGGCTGTCCGGCAAGGGCATGGTGTGGTTGACCTGTTCGGCCGCCACCAGAAGCGCCATGAAGATCCACGGCCAGATCCGGCCGATCACCCCCTTGGCTTCCGTCACCCGCAAATACAGCGCAAACCCGCCGGCCAGCATCGCCATTTCGAGCGCGAGGGCCAGCGGGTAATGGTTCCACAGCCCGAGCCCGACTTCCGGCCCGCCCGGCCACAGGGGAAGGTCGGGCACATGGACCAGTAGATCCATAAACCAATGGGACAGGACGGCCAGCGCGATCACCAGCCCGCCCGCTGCCTTCTGACGGGGCGCCCAGATTGCATAGACCAGACCCGCACCGATCGCCCAGGCGAAGGCCGCCGGCAGGGAGTGGGTCAGGGGCATGTCATAGAGGTCGAGGGCATTGGCCTGGGTGAAGCCGGGAACGATGCGTACGTGCTCAATCCCGTTGGCAATGAAGAGACCCCAAGCGACATCCACCAGCTGGACCGCGAAGAACAGGGCCCACAGGGGGACGCTCTTCGCGAGCGCCTTGCTGGCCAGGGCGGGTCCGTAATGTCCGACAAACATGGCCGCCCTCCCGGCTTACTCGCCTTCGTATTCGATCAGGCTGGACACCGGCACGCCCAGCGCCTCGATCCGTTTCGCCCCGCCCAGGTCCGGCAGGTCGATCACGAAGGCCGCGCCAACCACGGTCGCGCCAGCCCTTTGCAACAAGCGGATCGAAGCTTCAGCGGTCCCCCCCGTCGCGATCAGGTCATCGACCAGCAGGACCCGGTCGCCTTCCTGGACGGCGTCGACATGGATCTCGATCGCGTCCTGACCGTATTCCAGCTCGTATTCCTCGATCAGGGTGCGGTGGGGAAGCTTGCCGCGCTTGCGCACGGGGATGAAGCCGACCGAGAGCTGGTGCGCCACGGCACCGCCGAGGATGAAGCCGCGGGCTTCGGTGCCGGCGACCTGGTCGATTTTGGCGCCAGCCCAGGGCTGCACCATGCGGTCCACGGCGACGCGGAAGGCGCGGGCATCCCCGATCAACGTGGTGACATCGCGGAACATGATGCCCGGCTTGGGATAGTCCGGAATGGTCCGGATGGCTTTTTTCAGGTCCATATCTGTCATCCTGGCAGGCTCACGGGGCATCATCGGTGGCGTAGGACAGGGTCTCGGTCAGCGCGGCGGCGCGCCAGTCAAGGAAGTCCGGGTCGTTCAAAAGCGCATCGCAATAGGCCTGCGCCGACGCATGAAGCGGTATGTCATAGGCCCGGAACCGGTCTGCGACGGGGGTGAAAAAGGCATCAGCAATGGACCAGGCCCCGAACAGGAAGGGGCCATCGACACTGGCGACATCATTCCACAGGGCCTGCATCGCAGCGATGTCGGCGCGGGTCCCGTCGCGCAAGCCGACGGCCTTCGGCGTCCGGCCCAGATCCATCGCGCACTGATCGCGCAGCGCAAAGAAGCCGGAATGCATCTTGGCCACGGCGGACCGGGCAACAGCGCGCTGGTGCCGGTCTTGCGGCCAGAGACCGGGCGCCTGCTCGGCCGCCCATTCCGCGATGGCCAGCGAATCCCAGAACACACCGCCCTCCCATTCCAGAACGGGAACGGTATGGCCCGGCGACAGGGCAGACAGGCGCTGGCGAAGATCAGGGCCGCTGAGCGGCACCATGGCCTCGTCAAAACCGATCCCCGCCTTGCGCAGCACTAGCCAGGCCCGCAGGGACCAGCTGGAATAGCGCTTGTTACCGATATGCAGGACCGGCCGGGCCACGCTACATCTCCCGCAATTCGCGGGTGCGGTCACGGGTCAGGCTGATCCGGCAGTCCAGGCCGATTTCCTCGCGGGACTGTTCGGAGATGAACATCAGGGCGACGCGACGGTCGCACTCGGCATCGCGATAGGCGAGCCAAGCGGTCTGGGCCGTTTCAAGCCGGTCCGCCGCATGGAATTGGCCGCCCGTATCCACATCGATCATCCGGGCCTCGTCGCGCGCGCCGCCTTCGGCGTCGGACAGGGCGTCTTCGGCATCGGACAGGAGACCGCGCAGACAGGAGCGGCGCGCCGGCCAATCGGTCAGGAATTCCGCGCATTCCACGGCCGGGCGCGGCTGTTCGAATTGCGGCTGGGCAGCCACCAGCAAATATCCCGCGGCAAGCTCAATCAGCATGTCGGTGTCTCCATCCTCTGACCGTCTTTATGGACGAGGCCGGGAAGCAGTAAAAGGGGTCAGCGGCGGGCAATCTCGGCTTGGACCAGCACCGTGTTCAGCGCGTCGAGGAAATCATCACTGACCCGGCGGGCCACACCATATTCGCGGCGGTCGCCATCGAGCACCAGATAGTGCCCGACATGCAGGGCCACGACATAGGGCTCATCGCCGATCTGGGTTACCAGCGGTGTTCCCGACAAGCCCGGCCGCCGGTCGCAATCGTGCAGGATGAGGCTGGGATCGGTGAGATAGTCCGGTGCGTCCGGCAAATCACAGGGCGCCTGTTCCACCGGGCGGCGCAGGAAGGTCAGCCGCCCCTCGGCCTGACCGGTCGAGGCCAGGACGCGCAGACGGGGCAGACTGTCCGGCAGGCGGCCACGCGTCACCAGGATGGCCCAGTCCTGGCTGAACTGGGAGGTGTCGCGCGGGTCCGGCTCGCCGGCACTCACTGCCATGATCTCTCCCTGCTCGGCCGGAACACCCCGGACCCGGCACTGGCGGAAGCCGTTCTGCCCGGTCACGCCATGCCGCGTCGCCAGGAGAATGTCGAAATCAGCGCCGTCCGGCCGATAGGCCAGCGCAACGGCGCGGCTGAGATGAAGCCGGGGTGAGTCGCCCTCCGAACACAGAAGCTGGACCACGCTTTCGCGGGACACGTCGTAGCGGGTTTCATCCAGGGGGGAGAAGCTGATCTCGTCGCTGCGGGCAAAGGCGGGGGCCGCCACTGCCAGCAGGAGAGCGGGCAGCGCCAGGCAGGCCAGAACCGGACCGAAGCGCTTGCATGTCATGCAGCCAGTCTAGGCACGGAGGGCCGCGCAGGTCCAGCCGCGTCAGAGCACCCGCCCGGCAATGACCCGGAGTTCCGCCAGCTTGTCCGGATCCCGGGCCGAGGGGGCGGTGATGAGCGCCGTGTCCAGCACCGTCTCGATGCCGTCCGGCGCGGGTGTGCGTTCCTGTCCGGACAGGTTCGCGGTGAGCCGGGTCAGCAAAGCCTTCGCCTTGACCGTATTGCCCTGCATGACCTTGAGGACCTCGGCGACATCGACCTCACCGGCCTCGTCATACCAGCAGTCATAATCGGTCACCATGGCGATGGCGGCATAGGGCAGCTCGGCTTCACGGGCGAGCCGGGCTTCGGGCATGTTGGTCATGCCGATCACATCCATCCCCCATTGCCGGTAGAGCTCGCTCTCCGCGCGGGTGGAAAATTGCGGGCCTTCCATGACGAGATAGGTGCCGCCGCGCTGGGTCGGGATGCCTTCCGCCTCGGCGGCATCGGCCGCCAGACCGCTCAGACGCCCGCAGACGGGCCGGGCGAGCGGGACATGAGCCACACAGCCCGGACCGAAGAAGGAGCGCTCACGGCTCACTGTGCGGTCGACATACTGGTCCACCATCACGAAATGGCCGGGCGCAAGATGCTCACGCAGGGAACCACAGGCCGAGATGGAGAGGATGTCCGTGCAACCCGCCATCTTGAGTGCCGCGATATTGGCGCGAAACGGGATGTCGGAGGGCGGAATGGGATGGCCCGGCCCGTGGCGCGGCAGGAAGACCAGATCGACACCCTTCAGCCGGCCATGGGTCAGCGATGCGGAGGGCGTTCCCCAGGGGGTTTCCACCGTTTCGCTCCGGACGGCTTCCAGCCCGTCCAGCGCGTAGAGGCCGGAGCCGCCGATAATGCCGAGTTTCCATTGGGTCATGTCGATCCCCTTGCGAAAAGGGCCGCGAACGTTCCCGCTCGCGGCCCTTCTCAAATCGGTTCGGGCGAAAGGCCCTAGTGCTTCACATTCGCCCAGATCTGGCGGTAGGCCAGATACACGACCACGGCGAAGAAGAAGAGGTAGATCAGCACCATGATGCCCATTTGCTTGCGGGCTTCCATGTGCGGGTCACCGGCCCAGGTCAGGAAGGTGACGACATCTTCTGCCATCTGCTCGACGGTTGCTTCGGTGCCGTCGGCATAGGTCACAATGCCTTCCGAGAGCGGCGGAGCCATGGCGATGGCGCCCCCTTCGAAATAGGCGTTGTAGTACTGGCCCGGCGAGAGGTGGGCGTCATGCGGCGCTTCCTCATAGCCCAGCAGCAGCGAGCGGATGTAGTCGGCACCGCCGGAGCGGGCTTTCACGATCAGGGACAGGTCCGGCGGATAGGCCCCGCCATTGGACGCACGCGCCTGCTGCTCATTGTCGAACGGCGCCGGGAAGGCGTCGGACGGCAGAGCGGTGCGCATGAACATGTCACCATCTTCGTTCGGACCATCCTGGACTTCGTAACCGGCAGCGATCTGCATCACGATCAGGTTGTCGTTCGGGTTCGGGAAATCTTCCGATTCGAACGGACCACCGCGCTGAGCCAGATTGCGGAAACGCATCAGGTTCATCGAGTGACAGGAGGCACAGACTTCCTGGTAGATCTGGAAGCCACGCTGCACCGAATGGTCGTCATAGGTGCCGAACGGGCCGTTGTGTTCCCATTCGTACTTTTCCGGCGCGTGGGCATTGCCCTCCAGCGCGGAAGCACCGGCGGACAGGCCAAGGGCCAGAGCGGCAGCGGCGATAATACGGGTCATCATAATCTCGTCGCTCCCTTAGGACTTGTCATTGCCGAGGACGGACGCCTCGATCGAGGCCGGACGGTCCTTCGGCTTCTCGATGATGCCCAGCACCGGCAGGATCACCACGAAGTAAGCGAAGTAGTACAGGGTCAGGAACTGAGCCAGGTACACGAATTTGAAGCCCAGCAGCGGCACCGGATCATCCGGGTTCTTCGCACCGCACCAGCCCAGGCCGATGGCGGCGATCACGAAGAAGATGAAGAACCAGCGCGTCAGCGGACGGTAGCGCATGGAGCGAACCTTGGACGTGTCCAGCCAGGGCAGGACGAACAGGATCGCGATGGCACCGAACATGGCCAGCACACCGCCCAGCTTGGCATCGATCGGGCCGATGTCGAAGGTGACAGCGCGCAGGATCGCGTAGAAGGGCAGGAAGTACCACTCAGGCACGATGTGCGCCGGCGTCGAGAGCGGGTTCGCCTCGATATAATTGTCGGCGTGGCCCAGGACACCCGGCATGTAGAAGACGAAGGTGGCGAAAACCATCAGGTAGACGATGATCGCGAAGCCGTCCTTCACCGTGTAGTACGGGTGGAAGGGCAGAGCGTCCTTCTTCGGGTCCTTGATTTCCAGACCGGCCGGATTGCCGTTGCCCGGCACGTGCAGCGCCCAGATGTGCAGGCCGACAACGCCGGCAATCACGAAGGGCAGCAGGTAGTGCAGGGAGAAGAAGCGGTTCAGCGTGGCCTGGCCAACGGAGAAGCCACCCCACAGCCATTCCCGGATCGCGTCGCCGACGAAGGGCAGCGCGCCAATCAGATTGGTGATCACCATGGCGCCCCAGTAGGACATCTGGCCCCACGGCAGCACGTAACCCATGAAGGCGGTGGCCATCATCAGCAGGTAGATCACGACACCGAGGATCCAGAGGATCTCGCGCGGTGCCTTGTAGGATCCGTAATACAGACCCCGGAACATGTGCAGGTAGACGGCGACGAAGAAGAAGCTCGCGCCGTTGGCGTGCATGGACTGGATGAGCCAGCCGAAGGGAACGTCGCGGGTGATGCGCTGGACGCTCTCGAAGGCATAGTCCTCGTGAGCGACATAGTGCATCGCCAGAACGATACCGGAGATGATCTGGATCATCAGGAAGACGGCGAGGATCCCGCCGAACGTCCACCAGTAGTTCAGGTTACGCGGCGTCGGGAAGTCGACGAAGCTGTCATAGCCGAGGCGGATGATCGGAAGGCGGCTGTCGAGCCACTTCTCGATACCGGTCGACGGTTTGTAGGTCGAGGGTCCGCTCATGCCACTGCTCCCGAAGCGTCAGCTGCTTGCCAGCCAGAGGAGGCGGCTTCTTCCGGCGACAGACCGATCTTGACGATCGTGCTCTCTTCGCCGCCTTCGAAATAATAATCCGGAACCGGCAGGTTCTCCGGAGCCGGGCCACGGCGGATACGACCGGACGTGTCGTAGTGCGAACCGTGGCACGGGCAGTACCAGCCATCATAATCGCCGGTATTGGAACCCGGGCCCAGCGGCACGCAGCCGAGGTGGGTACAATTGCCTTTGACGATCAGGATTTCCGGGCGCAGGACGCGGTTCGCGTCAACAGCCGGTGCGGATGCTGCCAGATTGTCGTTTCGGGCCAGATCATCCGGCAGGCTGTTCAGACCTGCCTCACGGGCTTCCGCGATCTCCGCTTCGGTACGGCGACGGACGAAGACCGGACCGCCACGCCACATCACGGTGACGGAGGCCCCTTCTTCAACCTGCGCTGTGTCGAAACGGATGGAACCCAGGGCCAGCGTATCCGCTGCCGGGTTCATCTGATCGATAAACGGCCAAGCCACGAGACCGCCACCGACAGCGGCCGCGCCGCCAGCAGCGATATAGATGAAGTCGCGGCGGGTGGGTTCTTCACCGTGTCCGCCAGGCGCGCCGTTCTCTTTCGTCACGAGCCGACCTCTTCTCTTTATCATCTACGGGTCCGCGGGATGCGTCCCCTGCCCCAGAAACTTACGTCAAACTTGACGTACCCGCCGCAGCGGGGTTTGACGCGGTATAAACTACTCTCGGACGCACTGGCCAGTAGGCGGCGCAATGCCGCATGCAGCTGGACACGTCCGGACTGTGCGCGGATTAGAATGCGGATCGTATTTTTTCAACCAGATATTCCGCAAAACCTCGGCGCCTCGATGCGGGTGGCGACCTGTTTCGGTGCCGGTCTGGACATTATCGAGCCCTGTGGTTTTCCCCTGACAGACAAGGGAATCCGGCGCGCTGCGATGGATTATTCCGCGGCCATTTCCCCGGTCCGCCACCCGTCGTGGACGTCTTACACACAAAGCGCGGAGGCCGCGTCCGGCCGGCTCGTCCTGTTCACGACGAAGGGTGCAACAGACCTGTGGGAATTTTCATTCCAACCCGGCGACCGCCTGCTTTTCGGTCGCGAAAGCGCCGGCGTTCCGGACGATGTCCATGACGCGGCGGATTGTCGCGTCCGGATTCCGATTCGCCCGGACGCGCGCTCCCTCAATGTCTCGGTCAGCGCGGGAATCGCCCTGGCCGAGATGAGCCGGCAGACCGGCCTGGGCGACTAGCCCTCCGGTGTCGCCTCGTCGGCCGGCCCGGTTTCCGGTTCGGCTTCAAGTTCGGTTTCAAGTTCGGCTTCGGGCATTTCGGGCGTTTCCGGCTCGACCGGGTCAGATTGCGGGGTTTCCGCGCCGACCGGTGCATCCGGGATCTCGTCCGTCACAGGCCCGGTTTCGGACGTTTCGGTGTCGGCCTCGGGCTCGAGGGCCGGCGCTTCATCCACATCGGCCACGTCTTCACCGAAGACCGTGCGCAGCGTATCGCCCAGGCAGGGTTCCAGATGGGCCGGACCATTCCAGCCGCCAGCTGCAGCCAGGCCCAGCGCGAGAATGATGGCCACCGGATTGGCCTTGTCGCCCCGGCCCCGCAGGAAAATCAGTCCGAACACGCCGCCCAGGACAGTTCCGGCCAGCAGTCCCAGGCCACCGCCGATTGTGATCAGCGCCAATTCCGTGAGTTCCATGATATCCCCCAATACGCAAACACTCCGACGGCAAATCTACACGCGGATGCTGCGGCGCACAATTGAATCCGGACCGGCCATTCAAACTTGCCCTCGCCCCGCGCTTCGCTAAACAACATCGCCATGACGACTTCTTCCAAGCCCGCCACCGCCGGTTCCGACCTCCAATGCCAGTCCGCCCAGGCCTGGTTCGAGGATTTGCGGGACCAGATCTGCGCCGAATTCGAAGCGCTGGAAGCCGAGGCACCGGCCGCGCTCTATGACGGCGAGCCGGGCCGCTTCACCTTCGAGGACTGGTCGCGTGGTGACGGGTCCAAGGATGAGGGCGGCGGCACGATGGGGCTGATGAAGGGCAGGCTGTTCGAAAAGGTCGGTGTTCACGTCTCCGCCGTGAAGGGCGAGTTCTCCGANCANTTCCGCAAGCAGATNCCCGGNGCCGCCGAGGATCCGCGCTTCTTTGCCACCGGGATTTCCCTGATCGCNCACATGTGGAACCCGCANGTNCCGGCCGTGCACATGAATACCCGCTTCATCACCACGACCCAGTGGTGGTTCGGCGGCGGCATGGATTTGACGCCGGTGCTGGATCGGGCCCGCACGCAGGACCATCCCGATGCGAAGGATTTCCACGCCGCCTGCCAGACGGCCTGCGATACGCATGGCAAGGACTATCACTCCCGCTTCAAGGCTTGGTGTGACGAGTATTTCTACCTGCCCCATCGCGATGAACCGCGCGGCATTGGCGGGATTTTCTATGACCGCCACAATACGGGCGACTGGGATGCCGACTTTGCCTTCACCCGCGATGTCGGTCTGGCCTTCCTGAAGACCTATCCCATGCTGGTCCGCCGCCGCATGGGCGAGACCTGGACACCGGAAGACCGCGAGGAACAGCTGGTCCGCCGCGGCCGCTATGCCGAGTTCAACCTGCTCTATGACCGTGGCACGAAATTCGGCCTGGAGACCGGCGGGAATGTGAAATCCATCCTGTCCTCCATGCCGCCCGAGGCGAAGTGGCCCTAGGCGGGACGCAGCCCGACTGTATCCCGATTGCATCCAATCGGCCTCTGTCGTTCATCACACTCATCCGTAGCCGATGGATGAGACGTGCCCGAACCGAGCGCCCCGATACAGACTGACCGCCCTTTCCAGCGTTTTCGCGTGGACCTGGTCGACCAGGCTTTTGCCCCGCACCGCCACGACACCTACACGCTGGCGCTGACGCTGCATGGCGTGCAGAGCTTCGACTATTGCGGCGAGACCCGGCATTCCCGGCCCGGCGGCGTGGTCGTGCTGCATCCCGATGAACTGCATGACGGCCGGCCGGGAACGGATGACGGGTTCGGCTATGCCGCCATCACCCTGCGCCCGGACTGGCTGGGCAAGGTGCGTCCCGGTCACGGCCTGCCCTTCCTGCCCGGCGGGCTGAGCCGGGATGCGTCCCTGGTACGTGCGGTCAAGACACTGCATGCCCTGCCGGAGACCGCCTCGGCCCTGGAAACCGAAACCGCGCTGATCGAGCTGGCCCAGGCGCTGGACGCGCTGTGCGATGCCCCCGCTCCGGTGCAACGCTTTGTCCGCGAACAGGTCGACCGGGCCTGCGCGCTGATCGAGGCGCATCTGGAAGAGGGGATTTCCCTGGCCACGCTGGAGCTGGAGACCGGGCTGGACCGCTGGCAGTTGTGCCGCGCCTTCCGGGCCCTGCGGGGCACGTCGCCGGGCCGTTATCTCACCCTGCGCCGTCTGGACCGGGTGCGCGCCGGCGTGCAGTCGGGCGACCGGCTGGCAGATGCCGCCATGGATGCCGGGTTTGCCGACCAGGCCCACATGACCCGCCAGTTCAAGGCCGCCTATGGCATCTCGCCGGGCCAATGGCGCCGCACGATCATTCAAGACCCGACCGGGAGGCTGGATCAGACTGTCCTTCACTGATCGCGCCGCGCGCGCCTTGAAGGATAAAAAGACATGATTGCTGCCTCCCCCGCAGACACGCCGATCACCACACGGCACCAGAACCCGGGCCGGATGGGCCTGCTTCTGGAAGTGGGTTTCCTGCTAGCCGTCCTGGTCGGCACCAAGCTGATCTTCGACCAGATTGTCTGGCGCTATGCCGGTCCGATCTCACTGGGCATCACGCTGGCCGTGCTGGCCATGATCATGGCCTGGCGCGGTGAAAGCCGGGCCACGCTGGGCCTCATCCGCCTGAAGCGCTGGTGGTCCGCCCCGCTCATCCTGCCCCAGGCCATTCTGGGCGTGATTGCCATCCTGGCGGCCGGAACCGGCGTGGCCTTTGCCGGAGATTTCCTGGGCTTCTGGTCCCTGGAAGGCGATCAGGAAGGCATTGATGCCCGGTTCGGCGACATTGTCGGCAATCTGCCGGTCTATCTGGGCTGGCTGGCCCTGACCTGGACCAGTGCCGCGATCGGCGAGGAAATCTTCTTCCGCGGCTATCTGATCAACCGCATCGGCCGCATCCTGCCGGACGCGCGTTGGGGCCAGGTGCTGAGCGTGATGATCCCGGCCTTCATCTTCGGCATGGTGCACGTCTACTACCAAGGCATTCCCGGCCTGATCCAGACCGGCCTGATCGGCGCGGCCCTGGGCACGCTCTACCTGGTCTACAAGCGCAATCTGTGGCCGCTGATCCTGGCCCACGGCGCGGTGAACACGCTGAGCTTCACCACGCTCTATCTCGGCCTCGACATCTGAGGCCGCCCCGGCGCCCGACACAGAAACCCCGGCTCTATGGCCGGGGTTTTTCTGTGGATTGAACCGCCTGTTTGTCAGTGCTGGCTCAGCTTGGCGAGGAGTTCTTCCTTGGTCGGCTCGAAGCGCTCGGCGATCCAGTGCGCCTTCAGCTCGTCCATGGCATCGCCCAGCATCGGGCCCGGCTCGTAGCCGAGAAGGATGAGATCGCCGCCCTTCACCGGGAAGTCGGGCTCCTGCCATTCGCGGGCGAACTTGGCGAGCAGGGTCCAGTCGCGCGGCGGCGGGGGCACCTCGCCGGCCGCCTGCAGGCGAACCTGGTCCTCGAAGGCCCGGGCACCGAGCGTCATCAGGGCGCGCTCGGCGGCCTGGAGGTCGGAAAAGGCTTCGGTGACGTCTTCACGGGCCGACGGGTCGACCGCTCCCGAAAGGCGGCGCGTCTCGGCATTCGACATTTTCAGCTTGGCTGCCATGGTCTTGATCCTTTCCGGTCCGCCATTGGCCAGCGCCGCAAACCGCAAAAGCGAATCGGGCGCTAAACCGTATTCTACATCTTGGGCAATGATACCGGTCAGGACTCTTAAGGATCCGTTCACTCCGAGAATGCGCTGCAGGATTCCCGCCTCGTCCATGCGGCGGATCACCGGCCCCGGATCCGGCGCGGCCAGCAGTTTCTTGACCTCCGACCAGACCCGCTCAACCGATAATTTGTCCAAGCCTTCCTGAAGCTTGGCGGCCGCCGAGAAGCCTGCATCATCCGGTGATCCTGTCCCGTACCAGGCCTCGAACCGGTAGAGCCGGAGGATGCGCAAATAATCTTCCCGGATGCGATCCTCGGCGGAGCCGACGAGGACGAAGCGCCGCTTTTCCACATCTTCCAGACCGCCGGTCGGGTCGAGAATCACCCCGTCCCGGTCGGCGTAGAGCGCGTTTAGCCGGAAGTCGCGGCGGCGCGCATCCTCCGTCCAGTCCGTGGTGAAGGCGACCACGGCGCGGCGCCCATCCGTTTCCACATCCCGCCGCAGCGTGGTGACCTCGAAGGGCTCACCGTCACAGACAATGGTGATCGTGCCATGCGCCTTGCCGGTCGGGACGGGTTTCAGCCCGGCCGCCCGCGCCGCGGCGATGGTCTCGTCCGGCGTCAGCTGCGTGGCGATATCGATATCGGCGACCGGCCGCCCCAGGAGGGCATTGCGCACACACCCGCCCACAAAACGGCTGCCGCCGGGGCGCGCGGCCTCGAGCGCGGCCATGACCCGGCGTGTGGACGAGGCCGTCATCCAGTCATGTTCGGCCGGGTTCAGGCGGTCAGGTACCGCCTTGCTCGCCCTCATTGCGGATCGGCATCCGGGTCGTCGTCCCCGGTCTCATCGGCCGCCTCGGGTTCGGAGACAAAATGCCCGGGCACGACACGGCCATTCTCCAGGCGCGGCGGGACATACTGATCCCCCGCATGACCACCCCGCACGCTCTCCAGCGCGACCAGGAGGATCATGACCAGCAAAGCCAGAAGCGCGCCGGCCAGGCCCAGTTTGAGAGCCGGGGTGGCGGTGAGTTTCACGTCCGACTGCGTCTGCCAGCGCCAGACGAAGAACAGCAGGAAGGGCAGAAGGAAGGACGCGATTTCAATCAGGGTGATGCGGATCATTGTCTAACCATAGAGCCTGTCGTGCAGGGATTTGAGCATGCCGGCGGTGGCGCCCCAGATATAGCGGTTCTGCCAGGGCATGGCGTAGTAGTGACGCATGACGCCCTGCCATTCACGGGCATGCTGTTCGTGATTCGCCGGATCCATCAGGAAGGAAAACGGTGTTTCGAACACATCCGCCACCTCGCCCGGATCGGGCCGGACCGTATAGCCGGGCCGCAAAACGCCCACGAAGGGAGTGATGTGGAAACCGGTTCCGGTGCGATAGCCATCGAACCGGCCGATCAGCTCCACATGCATGGCCGAGATACCGACCTCTTCCTCCAGCTCGCGAATGGCGGCCTCGGCCGGGCTCTCGCCGCCCGGATCGACACTGCCGCCGGGAAAGGCGATCTGGCCAGGATGCTTGGGCAGATGGGCGGCCCGCTCGGTCAGAAGCAGGCGGGGCGGCCCGCCATGCACGATCAGCGGCGCGAGAACCGCCGCCGGCCGCAAGCGACCGACCGGTTCGGGGAAGCCGCCATCGAGATCACCATCGCCGCGCGACGGGCCTTCCAGCGGCGCATCAACCGGGTCGAGCCGCGATTTGAGGCGTTCGATCAGCGCGTCAGCGGTTTCCATCGCGCTCCCCCAGCGGGAAGAACACGCCCCCGCTCCAGACGCCCATGACGCCGTCCTGCTCCTCGGCCCGTTCCGCCAGTTCGTAGAAGACCGGGCGGGCCATCAAGGCATCCAGCCGGCCGCGCACCCGCACCAGAGGGGTCGGCTCACCCGTCTCGTCATCGAATTGCACATTGATCGGATGGTCCGGCCCGGCCTCGGCGAGATCGCCCATATTGGTCGTGAAAACCAGGGATTGGTCGCGCCCCTCGCCGACCGCATCCACCCGCGTGGCAATGAAAGGCGCGGTCTCTACCGTGATGGCGATCTTTTCGACCGGGGTCACGAGATAGGTCTGACCATCCTCATCCTTGCGCAGGATCGTGGAGAACAGCCTTACAAGACGGTCACGTGTAATCCGCGTGCCTTCATGCCACCAACTTCCGTCGCGCTTGATGACCATGTCCATCTCGCCGCAAAAATCCGGGTTCCACCGATCAACCGGCGGCAGACCGTCCCCGGCGTCGCGGGCGGCCTTGAGCAGGGACTGCATCGGATCAGGATTTGGAGCGGTAGAGGGCATGGACAGCTTTCATGTGCGACGCCATGCTCGTTTCGAGCATTATGGCCTATAGATCATGTCTGTATCGCAAGGGAATGTAGGACGATGACCGACACGAATGAACCCGGGGCGGAGCTTATTGCAGAAGCCGATGCCGCAACCGAGCGACTGAAAGCGGTCAAGGAGTCCATCGGACGCGTCATTTTCGGCCTCGAGGACGAGATCGAACTCTGCCTCGCCGCGATCCTGGCGGGCGGTCACACCCTGCTGGTCGGCGCGCCCGGCCTGGCCAAGACCCGCCTGGTGCAGACCATTGCCATTGCAACCGGTCTGGACACCAAACGGATCCAGTTCACCCCGGACCTGATGCCCGCCGACATTCTCGGCTCCGAAATCCTCGAGGAAAGCGACGACGGCAAGCGTCATTTCCGCTTCCTGCCGGGCCCGATCTTCTGTCGCCTGCTGATGGCTGACGAGATCAACCGCGCCAGCCCGCGCACCCAGGCTGCTCTGCTGCAGGCCATGCAGGAACACCATGTCACCGTGGCCGGCGAGCGCCATGACCTGCCCCAGCCCTTCCATGTCCTGGCCACCCAGAACCCGGTCGAGCAGGAAGGGACCTATCCGCTGCCGGAAGCCCAGCTGGACCGTTTCCTGCTGCGCGTGGACATTCCCTATCCGACCCGCGACGCCGAACGCGCCGTGCTGCTGGCGACAACGGGGGCCGACAATCACGAGGCCATCGAAGTCCTCAGCCCGGACGAAATCCTGAAACTGCAATCCCTGGTCCGCCGCATGCCGGTGGGCGAGCGCGTGCTGGACGCGATCCTGGATCTGCTGCGCCTGGCCCGTCCCGATGACAGTGATGTCGAGGCGGTGCGCGACGGCGTGGCCTGGGGCCCCGGCCCGCGTGCCGGCCAAGCCCTGATGCTGGCTTGCCGTGCCCGCGCCCTGCTGCGCGGCCGCCTGGCACCGTCCACCGAGGATGTCGCTGCGCTGGCCGAGCCGGTGCTGAAACACCGCATGGCCCTGTCCTTCGCCGCCCGTGCCGACGGCCATACGCTGGAAGGCCTGATCAAGTCGCTGGCAGACCGGGCCGCCTGATCCATGTCCCAGGGCACGGACCGTCATACCGAGGCCCGGGTCGTTGCGCTTCGCCATGAAGGCGAGGATGCCGCGGCCCGACTGCCCGCCCTCATGGCGGAGGCGGATCGCATTGCCGCGACCGTCGCCCAGGGTGTGCATGGCCGCCGCCGGTCCGGCATTGGCGAGACATTCTGGCAATACCGCCATCACCGTCCAGAGGACGGGCGCGCAGCGGTCGACTGGCGCCAATCGGCCAAGTCCGACCAGCTTTTCGTGCGCCAGAATGAGTGGGAAGCGGCCAATACGGTCTCGCTGTGGCGCGATGGGTCGCCCTCCATGCAATTCGCCTCGAGCCGCAATCTGCCCAGCAAGGCCGATCGCGCTGCGGTCTGCCAGATTGCCCTGGCGGCCCTGCTGACCCAGGGGGGCGAACGCGTCTCGGTGCTGGGTGAGAGCGCCATTTCGCGGACCGGTGCACTGGGTCTGGAGCGCGTCTCGCGCCGTCTGGTGACCGGCCCGGGATCGGCAGTCTCCGTCGAGGCCCCGCATGTCTCCCGCTTCACACGCATTGTCCTGGCCAGCGATTTCCTCGACCCGCCCGAGACCTGGCAGGCGCGCCTGTCCCGCTTCGCGACGATGGAATCCAACGGGGTCCTGTTGCGGATCGTCGATCCGGCGGAAGAGGATTTCCCCTATTCCGGCCGCACCCGTTTCGAAGCCCCCGGCTCTGGCGAGACTCTGTTGTTCGGCCGCGCCGAGGAAGCCCGCAAGGCCTATCGCGCCCGCTGGCAGGAACAGGGGGAGCGCCTGACCGCGATCGCCCGCCAGTTCGGCTGGACGCTGATCACGCACCGCACGGACCGGCCGGCGACCAGTGCCGTGCTGAGCCTCTATAAAACCCTGGCACAGGACGTCTGACCGGCATGTTTGCGTTCGGCCCTCTCTCCTTTGCTGCACCGCTGGCCCTGATCGGCCTGCTGGCCCTGCCGGCCCTGTGGTTCCTGCTGCGCGCCACGCCGCCGGCACCGCGCCGCGCGATCTTTCCGCCGCTGCGCCTTCTGCTAGGGGCGCCGGATGATGCGGAAACCCCGCAGCATGCGCCCTGGTGGCTGATCCTGTTCCGCCTGCTGATCGCCGCGCTGATCATCATTGCGCTGGCGCGTCCGGTCTGGACCCCGCCTAGCGTGGAGAATGAAACCCGGCCCGCCCTCATCGTTCTGGATAATGGCTGGGCCAGTGCGGCGGCCTGGAATGACCTGCAGCGCGAAGCCAACCGGCTGATCGACGAGGCCGACCGTGATGGCCGACCGGTCGCCCTGGCCACGACGGCGGAAACCGGTCAGGCCCACCCCACCTTGCGTCTCGCTGACGCGGACACGGCGCGCCGCCTGCTCGATACGGCTCAGCCCCAGGCCTGGCCGACGCGCCGGGACAATCTGGCGGACCGGATCAATACGGCCCGGGACAATGGCGGGATCGAGGGTGATCTGGCCGTGACCTGGCTGAGTGACGGCCTGGCATCCGACGGTGATGCGCGCCTGGCCCGGACCCTGTCCCAACTGGGCAGCCTCACCGTGCTGGAACCCGATAGCGGCCGCGCCGCCCTCGCCCTCGCCCCGCCGGAACCGTCCGCGGACGGCTTTACCGTGGAAGTGCGCCGGGCGCCGACCGATCTGCCCCGAACCGCCGGGATCACCGCGATCGGCAGCGATGGCCGCGCCCTTGCCCGCCGCGACATTACCATCGAAGCGGATTCCGGTTCGGCCACCGCCAATATCTCCCTGCCGCTCGACCTGCGGAACCGCATCGCCAGCCTGCGTCTGGATGGCGGCAGCTCGGCCGCCGCCGTCCACCTGCTGGGCGATAGCTGGCAAAGACCGCGTGTCGGCCTGATCGAGCTGACCAATGATGAAGGCCAGCCCCTCCTGTCCGATCTTCACTATGTGGAGAGCGCCCTGACCGACCGCGCCGAGCTGATCCGCGGACATCTGGACGATCTGCTGGCGGCCGAACCGGCCATCCTCATCATGACGGATGCCGCCCGCTCCGATGATGAGCGGATCCGCGGCTTCGTGAATGAGGGGGGCGTGCTGATCCGCTTTGCCGGCCCGCGCCTGGCAGCCCGGGGCGATGATCTCCTGCCCGTCGACCTGCGTCAGGGCGGCCGCCTGTTCGGTGGCGCGCTGAACTGGGAAGACCCGCAAAGCCTGGCCGACTTCCCGGTCGGTTCGCCCTTCTCCGGCCTGCCGGTGGACCGGTCGGCGACGGTGGATCGCCAGGTTCTGGCCCAGCCGGGTTCGGCGACGCCGGACAAGGTGTGGGCGCGCCTGGAAGACGGCACCCCGCTGGTCACGGCTGAGCGCCGGGCCCGCGGCTGGATCGTGCTCTTCCATGTCACGGCCAGCCCGGAATGGTCCGACCTGCCGCTGACCGGGCTGTTCCCGCGCATGATGCAGCGCCTGATGGGCCTGGCCCAGGGCGGTGCCGTGTCCGCACCGGCCAATGGCTCCTGGGTTCTGGACCGGGCGCTGGATGCGCAGGGCCAGCTGGCCAATGCGCCGGCCTCGGCCCGTCCGATCCCGGCCGCAGCCCTGGCCACGGCGCGTCCCGATCCGGTGACGCCGCCGGGCCTCTACCGTCTGGGACCGGCCTCTGCCGCACTCAATGTGATCGAAGCGGATACGCGGATCGCCGCTCTGCCACGAGACTTGCCCGGTGCGGTGTTTGCGGGTCTGGACGGGCCGCGCCCGATCCGGTTCGACGCCGGCCTGCTGGCCGCCGCCCTGATCCTGCTCGCCCTGGACGTTCTGGTCGCCCTGCTGCTGGCCGGACGGTTGGCCAATCTGCGCATTGGCGGCATGGCGGCGGCCCTGCTGCTGGGCCTGGCAGCCGTGCCGATGGCGCCGCAGGCCGAAGCCCAGGATGCGGCCCCCGAAGACAGTTTCGCCATGGAAGCGGCGCTGGATCTGCGCTTTGCCTATGTGCGCACCGGTGATGCGGCACTGGACCGGCGAAGCGAGGCCGGGCTGACCGGGCTGGGACGCGAAATCACACGCCGCAGTGCCATGGAACCGGCCGAGCCGATGGGCGTGGACATCGACACCGACCCGCTGCTCTTCTTCCCGCTGATCTACTGGCCCGTCACCGAGGACGCCCAACCGCTGGCCCCGGAAACGGCGGAGCGCGTCAGCGCCTATCTGCAATCGGGCGGCCTGATCGTGTTCGACACCCAGGATGCCGACGTCGCCATGCTTCGGGCCGGTGCGCCGCACCCCGGCCTGATCGCCGTGCTGGAAAGCATTGATGTGCCGCCCCTGGCCCAGATCCCGCCGGACCATGTCCTCACGCGGGCCTTCTACCTGCTGCAGGAATTCCCCGGCCGCTATGCAGGCAGCCCGGTCTGGGTGGAAGCCAATCCGAACGGCGCCTCCCGCGATGGTACGTCCGGTGTCATCATCGGCGCCCATGACTGGGCCTCGGCCTGGGCACAAGGTGATCGCGGTGAAGCGATGGCGCCGGTCGAAGGCGGCGAGCGCCAGCGCGAAATGGCGATCCGCTTCGGCGTGAACATCGCGATGTATGCCCTCACCGGCAATTACAAGGCCGACCAGGTCCATGTGCCCGACATTCTCGAGAGGCTGGGCCAATGACCGGAACCGTGACCGCTCTCGATTTTGCTCCGCTCCTGCCCTGGCCGCTGATGGCCGGCCTGGCCGGTTTTGCCTTGCTGGCCACCCTGGCCGGCGCCCTCCAGCGCCTGTCCGGCTGGATCTGGCGCAGCCTGGCCATTGCCGGGATCAGCCTCGTCCTGGCCAACCCGTCCCTGGTGGAAGAGGAGCGCGACCCGCTGGCCGATGTCGCCATCCTGGTCACCGACCGCTCCGCCTCCATGGAGATCGGCGGCCGCACAGAGGCTGCCGACGCCATGGCCGATGCCCTGCGCCGTGAAGCGGACTCTGATCCGCTGCTCGACCTGATCGAGGTCGAGGCCAGCGAAAGTGCTGACGGCACAATGCTGTTTGACGGCGTCAATGCCGCCCTGGCCAGTGCGCCGCCGGACCGGATCGCCGGTGTCGTCGTGGTGTCCGACGGCCAGGTCCATGATGCCCCCGTCGATGCCGGCAGTTTCAACCTGGATGCGCCGCTGCACCATGTCATGACCGGCGATGTCTCGGCCGGGGATCGCCGCCTGGTGATCGAGGAAGCGCCGCGCTACGGCATTGTCGGCAATACGGTCCAGTTCGTGATCCGCGTGGAGGATGAGTCCATGCGCGGCAGCGCCATGGTTTCCTTCCGCTTCGAGGGCGGAGATCCGCAAAGCCACCGCATCCCGATCGGCCAGTCCACGCGTGTGGAAGTGCCGGTCGAGCGCCGTGGCCAGAATGTCATCGAAGCCGAGGTCGAGGCCGGGCCGCAGGAACTCTCCCTGATCAACAACCGGGCTGCCGTGAATGTGAATGGCGTCCGGGACCGGCTGCGCGTCCTGCTGGTGACCGGCGAGCCCCACAATGGCGCCCGCGCCTGGCGCGACCTGCTGAAATCGGACCCGTCGGTCGACCTCGTCCACTTCACCATCCTGCGGCCGCCAGACCGCCGGGATGCGACGCCGGTGGATGAGCTGGCCCTGATCGGTTTCCCGGTCCAGGAACTGTTCGTGGAGCGTCTGAGCGAGTTCGATCTGGTCATTTTCGACCGTTATCGCCGGCGCAATATCATGCCGCCGCTCTATTTCGACTATATCGCGCGCTATGTGGAGAATGGCGGCGCCCTGCTGGTGACGGCCGGACCGCCCTTTGCCGGCGCGCCGAGCCTCTACCGCACGCCGCTGGCCGCCGTCCTGCCGGTGCGCCCGACCGGCTATATCACCGAGGGCGGGTTCACGCCGGAGACGACGGATACCGGACTGCGCCACCCGGTGACGGCCGGGCTGGATGGCGGAGCGGATACCCCGCAATGGGGCCGTTGGCTGCGTCATATCCATGGCACGGCGCTGGGCGGGGAAACCCTGCTGGAGACGCCCGATGGCGATCCGCTCCTGGTGGTGCAGCGCTCCGGTGAAGGCCGGGCCGCCATCGTGATGAGCGACCAGACCTGGCTGTGGGCCCGTGGTTTCGAGGGCGGCGGTCCCTACGCGGAAATGTTCCGCCGTGTGGCCCACTGGCTGATGCGCGAACCGGAACTGGATGAGGAACGCCTGACCGCCTATGCCACCGATGGCGAACTACATGTCGACCGGGTCACCCTGGCCGACCAGGCGCCGCCGCTGGAGATCACCTGGCCGGACGGTCGCTCCGACACGGCGAGCATGGCCGAGATCGGCAATGGCCGCTACGAGACCAGCCTGTCGGCCGAAGGTTCCGGCCTGGTCCGTCTGCGCTCCGGCGACCTGACCACCGTGGCCGCGCTGGGACCGATCAATCCGGCGGAATATGCCGATCTGCGTCCGACCCGGGATGTGCTGGCCCCCTTCGTGGCGGCCGGACAGGGCGGCAGTTTTGCTGTCGGAGATGGGGCCGGGGCCAATCTCCCGGTCCTGCGCCGGACGCGGGCCGGAGCCGACCAGGCCGGCCGCAACTGGCTCGGCCTGACCCGCAATGACCGCTATATCGTGCGCTCGGCCAACCGGATCCCGCTTTTGCCGGGCCTGCCCGTGGTTCTGATCCTGTCGCTCCTGCTCGGCCTGGGCTGGTGGCGCGAGGGACGCTGACCGGCGATCACGGTTAAGCCGTCTTCACCTTGCGGAAACCCGGATCATGCCAATCAGGTCGCCTACCGACCGGAGACACGCCATGCGCAAGGCTCGCGCCCTGATCCTCATCCTCGCTCTTGCCCCGATGCTTCAGGGCTGTCTCGTCATAGGGGCCACTGCCCTCGCCGCCGATGTCGCCATCGGAACGGTGGGTGCTGCGGTGGATGTCACCGGTGCCGCCATCGATGTAGTCACGCCGGGCGGCAAGGATGATGACGACGACCGCTAGACGCGGCGTTTGGCCCCACAAGCTGTCCGCGCTTTCATTTCACCTTCGCGCCGCACTCTGCTAGCCTGTTCCCCGAGGGACGGGTTGACGTTGAGGAGGCGCACATGAAGCGCACCATTACCGCCTTTTTTGCCATGGCTGCCCTGGCAGCACCGGCACTGGCCAATGAGCCGGTGTCCATTTCCGATATTGGTATCGGTGAAGCCCTTCAGGAGAAGGCCGAAGAGTATGGCCAGCGCGAGCTGGACTATCTCGCCCGGGAAATGCGCACGGCGCTGGAACGGGAACTCGGTGATCGTCTGGGCGAGAACGGGCTGCGGCTCGATGTCGTGATCGTGGATGCCACGCCGAACCGTCCGACCATGGAGCAGATGGCCTCCCGCGGTCTGCACATGTCGTCAATCTCTGTCGGTGGCGCCAGCCTGGAAGCCCATCTGTTCGACGCCCAGGGCGCAGAGCTGGAGAGCTATGCCTACTCCTGGCGCTCGCACAATATCCGCGACGTGGTCGGCTATGTCACATGGACCGATGCCCGCCGGGCCATCCGCCGCTTCGCCGATGATATCGGCGACAGCTTGGACGAGATGGACGCGTCCGGCTCCTGATCCGTCAGGACTGACCGGATGAAGAACGGGGCGCTTCCGGATGGAGCGCCCCGTTTTTCTTTGCGCGCTGCACAACAAGCTTCGCTCCGGGATGGTGCGGTATCGTGCTAGTCTGGATGCACAAAGGGGGACACGATCAGGAGGAACGCATCATGCGCATTCTCGCCAGTGTCCTTTTGGGGCTGACACTGTCATCCCAGGCCCTCTCACAGGAAGTCTTCGACGCCCGCTATGAGAGCCTGGCGCCCGGCTCGATCGAGATCGGCCGGATCAATTATTCTGACGCACTCCGCCAGAAGGCGGCCCTGCTCGGCGAAGACGAACTCGCCCGGCTGGCCGGCTATCTGCGCGAAGACCTGGAGACCGCGCTCATTGCCGGTGACTGGCATGGCGTGTCCCTCCAGCCCACCGTGCTCAATGTCACGCTGGATGATGTGATGCCGAACCGGCCCACACTGACCCAGCTGCAGCGCATGCCGAACCTGAGCTATGCCCAGCACACGTCCGGAGGCGCAGCGCTGACGGCCGAGCTGGTCGATGAGGCCGGCACGGTGATCGCCCGCTACAGTTTCAGCTGGATGGATCCGGATGACGGCAATGACGCGGCTTCGGGGGTGTGGACGGACACGCGGACCGCATTTTCCCGCTTTGCCGTCCGGCTGACGGAAAGCCTGGGGGAAGCGCCGATGCCTGGCCTGTCCGGCACCTAGATCAGTCGACGCCGATCCATTTGTGGGTCTGCAGGCTCAGCGCCCAGGTCGGGTTCGCCAGACAATATTCGAAGGCGGCCTGGGCATTGGCCATCATGTCCGGCCCGTCCATCGGCTGCAGCGAGAACCGCCGGAAGTTCCAGCCGGTATAATCCTCCGGGTCCAGACCGGGCTGGGGATAGACGAGTTTGAGCTCGTCGCCGGAGGTCTGCACGACCTTGGCGCTGCCCTTCGGACTGACCGTGATCCAGTCAATTCCGTCCGGCGCGGCAATCGTGCCATTGGTCTCGACCGCAATCTCGAACCCGGCGGCATGCAGGGCCTCGATCAGGGGCGTATCAAGCTGGAGAAGCGGTTCTCCGCCGGTGCACACGACCAGTTTGCGTCCCGGCGCGTCCGGCCAGTAGGCTTGGACATGCTCGACCAGATCCTGCGGCGTCGTGAAACGACCGCCGCCCGGCCCGTCCATGCCGACAAAATCCGTGTCGCAGAAATTGCAGACGGCATTGTCCCGGTCCCGCTCCAGCCCGTTCCACAGATTGCAGCCGGCAAAACGCAGGAAGACCGCCGGCCGTCCGGCCTGGGCACCCTCACCCTGCACCGTCAGGAAGGCTTCCTTGACCGAATAGCTCATGCCGGCACCGAACCGGGCCAGGCCTGCCAGCCCTTTTCGCGCAGGTCGCAGGCGGGACAGGTACCACAGCCATAGCCCCAATCATGCAGCTCGCCGCGCTCGCCGCGATAACAGGTATGGGTCTGCGTGCGGATGATCTCGACCAGGTCGCGGCCGCCCAGTGTCTCGGCCAGCGCCCAGGTCTGCGCCTTGTCCAGATGCATCAGCGGTGTTTCGACGGCCATGCCGGTATCGAGGCCCAGCGTCAGTGCCGATTGCATGGCGTCGAGGGTCTCGCGGCGGCAATCGGGATAGCCGGAATAGTCTGTCTCGCACATACCACCGACCAACACGCCATGTCCGCGGCGATAGGCCAGGGCCGACGCTACGGTCAGGAAAACCAGATTGCGGCCCGGCACGAAGGTGGAAGGCAGGCCGGATGCTTCCATCTCGATGGCCCGGTCTGCCGTCAGGGCGCTCTCCGCAATCGCGCCATAGCCGGTCAGGTCGATGACGAAATCCTCGCCCAGACGGTCTCCGCCCGGCATGGCCGACATGGCCGCGCGGACATCCTGGCGCGCCTGCAGCTCGACACTGTGGCGTTGGCCATAATCGAAGCCGACGGTTTCCACCCGCTCATACCGGTCCAGCGCCCAGGCCAGACAGGTGGCTGAGTCCTGGCCGCCGGAAAACAGGACAAGGGCGGATGCGGAGGTCGATTGGGTCGTCATGAGCGGCTTATATAATGAGAGCAGCAGGAATGACCATCATGCGTTTTACATGGATCTACACGACCTGGCCCGATCAGGCAGCCGCGGAGGCCGCCGCCGCTCCGCTCGTGGAAGAGCGGCTGTGCGCCTGCGCCAACATCCTGCCAGGCATGACCAGCGTCTATCGCTGGCAGGGCCGGGTCGAGACCGCGCAGGAATGCGTGATGATCCTCAAGACCCGCGCAGACCGCGCCACAGCCTTGCGGGAGCGCCTGCTGGCGCTTCATCCCTATGACACGCCCTGCATCCTCGCCCTGCCCGTCGATGACGCGGCCAGCGGCCCGGCGTTTCTGGACTGGATAGCCGAGCAGACAGGAGCCTTGCCGGACTAGTCGCGCTGTTCCGGATCGAACTCGCGATAGACATTGTGTGCCGCCTCATCATAGCCGCGCCGCCGGCTGATGATGAGAATGGCCGACAATCCGCCCCCCACGATGACCGACAGGACAATCCCCAGCCCCAGGGCGATCCAGCCATGCATGCCCATCGACACTTCGGGCAGCTGGACATAGCCGAATGCCAGATAAAGGACACAGGCCAAGACGGCCGCGGCCGCCACGCTGAGCAGAAGGATATTTGTTCGGGTCAAGGCAGGCCTCTCAAACTGGCTGACCCCTTATGTAGTCCAATACGACCCCATTTCACGCCTGACAGGCTGTGAAAGCGGATATGTCGCAGGCCGTGCGCAGAAACTTCAAAGAGGGAAAGTGGTGGCGAGGGAGAGACTTGAACTCTCGACCTCACGATTATGAGTCGTGCGCTCTAACCAGCTGAGCTACCTCGCCACGAGGTGTGTCTCCCATGCGGGAGAGGGACGCCATATACGCGTAGCGCCCGCGACTGGCAAGCCGCGGGCGCTACCCGATTTCAGTTGTTTGCAGTCTAGGCGGCGCGCACTTCCTGCAGGAATTGCTCGACGGCCGTCCGGAGCTCGCCGGACTGGCGGGACACGGCCAGGGAGGCTTCCAGAACCTCGCCCGCGCTCTCGCCGGTTTCCGAGGTCGCCTGGTCGACTTCCTGGATGTTCGAGAACACGTCACGGGTCCCGTCAGCGGCTTCCTGCGCCGAGCGGGTGATCTCACCCGCAGCGGCCCGCTGCTCTTCCATCGCGGCCGCAATCGCGGTGGCAATCTCGCTCATCTCGTGGATCGTGCCACCAATCGAGCCCATGGCTTCGACCGCCTTGGCGGTGGCGCCCTGAATGCCCGAAATGTGCTCGGAGATGTTCTGCGTCGCGGCACCGGTCTGGCTGGCCAGGGCCTTCACCTCGGACGCCACGACCGCGAAGCCCTTGCCGGCTTCACCGGCACGCGCGGCCTCAATGGTGGCGTTCAGGGCCAGCAGATTTGTCTGCTCGGCAATGTCATTGATGAGGCTGACGATATTGTCGATCGACTTGGCCGCATCATCCAGACGCTGCACATCGCCATTGGTCTGCTCGACCTGGTCGACGGCGGAACCGGCAATCTCCGTGGAGCGAGCGATCTGCTGGGAGATCTCGCCGATGGAGGACACCATTTCCTCGGCCGCAGCGGCCACGGTCTGGACGTTCTGGGACGCACCTTCGGACGCCTGGGCCACAGCGGCAGACTTGCCGGTGGTGGCCGCAGCGGTCGAGCTCATGGCGCGAGCGGCGGTTTCCATGCGGGAAGCGGCTTCGCCAACCTGACCGATCGCATCGGACGAGGCCTGTTCGAAGGCCTGGATCAGGCTTTCGACCGCGGCAGAGCGCTTCTCTTTCATGCGACGCTCGGCTTCGGTCTCGGCTTCCAGACGCTCACGCTCCTTGGCGTTCTGGCGGAACACATCCACCGAGCGCGCCATGTCGCCGATCTCGTCATTGCCCGGCGTGAAGCCCAGATTGACGTCGCTGTCGCCCTCAGCCAGGGCGCGCATGGTGCGGGCCATGGCGCTCAGGCGCTGCAGCAGCATGTTGTTGACGTAGAACCAGCCGATCGCGGTTGCCACCAGGATACCGATGACGGCGATGGCAATCATCAGGACCCGGCCGGCCACAACGGCGCCATTGGCGGCGTCGGTGGCTTCGCCCACACGGGCGTTCACATCCTGTTTGAAGGCCTGGACATTGGCGACCAGATCCTCAGCCGCAAAGCGGGCGTCATCGGCCACGATCTCGGCCGCGGCCACTGCGGCGATCTCCGCCTTGCGCAGTTCGAAAATACCTTCATCGCCGTCACCGAAGGCGATCAGCGTGTCGGCCTGGCCCCGCATCACGTCGGAAACGATCGGGCCGAGAATGGCGAGATTCACATCCAGTTCGCCGACGGCTTCATCCCAATAGTCGAACACGCCATCCACATCGGGATTGGTCGCGGCGATATCGACTTCGGTGTACTGGATCATCATCTGGTTGGCGGCCAGCAGGGCGCGAAGCAGGCTCTCGATATCCGCTTCATCGCTGGAATCGAGGGCGTTCTGACGCTGGCGGCAAAATTGGTGCGGGCCGTGCGGGCACTGGCAGTCGCGTCATAGCGCTGATCGCGGATCTGCAGGCGTCGGTCGACCACGTCATTCATGCTCTCGACCAGTTCCGACATCTCACCCACGGATGCCGCAAGGTCAGCGGTGGCGTCCGTACCGGTGAGGCGCTGGAGATTGGCCAATTCCTGGGTCAGGTGATCGCGGAATTCCACGACCCGGGCGTAGTTTTCCTGCCGGGCAAGAACGGTCGGCGACAGCGAGAAGGCTTTCAGCGCTTCCGACAGGGCCTGACTGTCTTCACTCAGGGCATCAACAGCCTGGATTTCGGGAATGGCCTGGTCGGCGATCTGCTCAACGGCGCTGTTGGCCGAGTTGAAGCCGGAGATGCCGACGACCGCGGAGATCAGCGTCATGGCCGAGGCCAGAGCAAAGGCAGCCAGCAATCGGACCCGGATGCTGGAAGTCTTGTCGAGAAACTTGGCGAGCACAGAATTCATTACGGCGGCCCCTTAGGGTTAATGGCCTGGACAATAAAGATACGGCGACGCTACCGCGCCGCCGTAAATGAATTCTTATTGTGGTTTACGCTTTTCAGTTCTCGTGCTGACTGGCGTTTTATTTCCGGGTCTTGGTTAGCCGCCCAGATTGAAGTCGAAGCGCTGTTGCAGACCTTCCGTGGACGCCGCAGCCGGGGCGTAGGCCCAGCCTTCAATGGCGCGCAGCACGGCGCGGTCGAACACGCCTTCCGGATTGGCTTCGACAACGGTCGCATTCTCGACAGCGCCGTCGGCATTCACGGAGTATTCCACCACCGCATAGCCTTCGATGCCGCGACGCTCGGCGCCACGCGGATATTCCGGTGCCTCAACCTGCGTCCGTTCGCGGTCATCCTGCGCCATCGCCGGAGCCGCGGAAAAAGCCATGGCCGTCATTGCGGCCGCCAGGATCATTTTGCCCGTCTTGTTCATAGACTTACCCTTCATCCGATAGTCTCTGGCGTTGCCCGGGATTTTCCCCGTGTTCGAACGCCGCTTAATTTCCTGCGGGTCGTTGTTGCCCGACGTGATGGAGAATGCCCGAAAGCGGTTGCCAAACGCTTAAGTGCGATTCGATTTTTCGGCTTAATCGCAGATTTTTTTCTTGTTATTTTTCAGCAGCTTATAAATTTTCAGCGCGAAAAACGAGGTTACTGTGCCAAAACGCGACACATCGCGACCGGATTCTTGGTTAATAAAGCGCTAAGCGAATAAAAGAGTTTTGAACGACTTCACTTGCCCTGAAACATCCAAGGTGCAACCCCTGCTCTGATGACCGAACACAGATTTGAATTCGACACACTCCAGGCCTTTGCCGACACCCTTCTGAGAGAGGCTGGCGCCCGCGCCGAGGATGCGGCCTGCGTCGCGCATCATCTGGTCGACGCCAATCTGAAAGGGCATGACAGTCATGGGGTCGGCCTGCTGCCGGCCTATCTGCGCCACATGCGCGAAGACCTGGTCAATCTGGGTTCGACCGACCGCCTCCTTCAGGAAACCAGCGTCCTGCTGCAAATGGATGCCGATGGCGGCTGGGGCGCGCCCAGTGGTTTCCGGCTGATCGACCGGGCCATCGACAAGGCTCGAGCCGAGGGCCTGGCGGCTGCGACCATCGGCAATGTCCACCATCTCGGCCGGATCGGCGCCTATGCGGAAAAGGCATCGGCGGCCGGCATCGCGTCCCTGCACTTCGTGAATGTCACCGACCACGGCCCGCTGGTTGCGCCTTATCGCGGCTCGGATGCACGGTTCGGGACCAATCCGGTCTGTATCGGCTTTCCCGCTGCCGGGAAGCGGGCTCCCTTCCTGCTCGACATTGCCACCAGCCAGATCGCACTGGGCAAGGTGCGCGTGGCGGCAGCGCGAGGCACCCAAGTGCCGACCGGCAGCCTGATCGATGAAAAGGGCCTGCCCACCACCGATCCATCCGGCATGGCCGGGTTCGAGCTCAAAGGCGCCCTCACCCCCATGGCGGGCCATAAAGGCTATGGCCTGGCCTTCGCCTGCGAAATCCTGGCCGGTGTACTGTCAGGCTGCGGCACGATCCAGCCGGCCAATCCGCGGCGCGGCGGCATCCAGAACCGGATGTTTTCCATCCTGATCAATCCGGACAAGTTCGGTGATCGCGCCTGGATGGATGCCGAGATCGAGGCAATGGCCGATTACGCGCTCGCCTCGCCGCTGATGGATTGGGACAGTCCCGTCCTGTATCCGGGTGATCCGGAACGGGCGATTGCGGGCAAGCGCCGCCGCGAAGGCATCCCGCTGCACGAGAATACGGTGAAGGATCTCAACAAGGCCGCCGACGCCTGCAACAGCGCCGCACGCCTCTAGCCCAGCTCGACACCGACCAGACCGAAGGGTTCCAGGATTTCGTCCGTGATCCGGACGGGGCGCTTGGTGAGCTTGTCGATGCAGCACCACTCCGTCACGGAGCGCGAGGAATAGCGCTTGGCGCCCGGCTTGCGGATGTCGACATGGCGGTCGAAGCGCGGGCCGTGGATGCGGCCGAACCAGGTCCGGATCTCCGCGGTCTCGCCGGGCAGGATCGGATCGCGATACTCGATCATATGCTTGAGGGCGATCCAGAAATAGCGGTCATCCAGCGCTTTGGGGGCCACCGCATTCCAGTGGGTGATGGCGATATCCTGCACCCAGCGCAGATAGACGACATTGTTCACATGGCCCAGGACGTCGAAATCACCCGGTCCCGGCTCGACCCGGCGCACCAGGGCCGTTTCAAATGAATTCGAACCGACCCCTTCGCCCTCGACGGCCTGGTCGGCTCCGATGATTCCGGACAGTTCGATCATGGCATCGGACATGCGCCCACTCCTTCGCACCTGCACAATGCATATAGTCACCCGCCCCGGGCTGTGAAGCGCATGACGACTATTCAGCGCCGTCGATACGCATCGCAATCGCCTAAAATCACGCGCAAATTCGCTTCAAATCCCAAGGCCGCGCTGAACCGCCGCGCAAGACATCTGCGATTTTAATGGGAGGCTCGCACCAGGGGATCGGCCCGAAGGCGGTCGGCTATTGAGGTGGATGATGACCGAAGAAGACCCGAAAAAGCGCTGTCAGGTCGTTGTGTTTGCGTCCCAGAAAGGGGGCTCGGGCAAGACGACCGTATCAGCCCACATGGCCGTCGAGGCCGAACGTGCCGGCGCCGGACCGGTTGCGCTGATCGACACCGACCCCCAGGGCTCCATGGCCAAATGGTGGAATGCCCGCGCCAGCGACACGCCCGCCTTCGCCCAGATTTCCGTGCCGGACCTGGCGCGCGATATCAAAGTGCTGGAGAAAGCGGGCTACCGGTTGATCATCATCGACACGCCGCCCGCCGTGACCTCCACCATTGCGGAAGTCATCACCCATGCCGACCTTGTCGTGGTGCCGACGCGTCCCAGCCCGCATGACCTGCGCGCGGTGGGGCCGACGGTCGACATTGTCCAGATGCAGGGCAAGCCCCTGGTCTTCGTGGTCAATTCGGCCACGGCCCGCGCCCGGATCACGGGAGAGACCGCCGTCGCGCTCAGCCAGCACGGAACGGTGGCACCGGTCACGCTTCATCACCGGGTCGATTTCGCCGCCTCCATGATTGATGGCCGCACCGTGGGTGAAGTGAATGAGTCCAGCCGCTCCTCCGAGGAAGTCGCCACGCTGTGGCGCTATTTCGAAGACCGGCTGATGCGGCTGCGCGGGGACAAGCTGGAGATCATGGCCCACCCGCCCCGCTCGACCTTTGAACGCGACATTCTCACCCCCGCGACCGCCGGCATGGCCGCCAGCGAGGACGAGGAGGATGAAGACCAGCGGATCGAGAACCAGCCGGGCTACGCGCTGCCGGGCAAGCCTCCCCGCTTTGGCGCCCCGGCATCGTCAGAGACAGAGGCGCCCCCGCCGCCCTCCAATTCCAACTGGGACGGGGTGGATCGCCGCAAATCGGATATGGGCCCGCCCAAGGGTCAACAGGACCGGCGTCGGGCGCATCAGCCCTTCGGCCGCCGCCACATGGCATAGGGAGACGACGCGACCATGGCCAAATACGCCAGCCTTCACGCCGGACTGCTCGCCCGCAAGGGTGAAGCCTCGCCTGCCATCCCCTCCAGTTTTGCCGGGGCCAGCTATGTCGACGCACCCTCGCCCGAGCCGACAAGCGCTCCGGCCAGACCCGCAACGGCACAGCCGGATGCCGAACCCCGCCGCAGCCTGCTGCAGCGGCGCGACATCCAGGCTCCGCAAACGCCGCAGCCACTCCTGGCGCGCAAACCCGTACCCCCTGTCGAGCCCGTCTCCCCGCCGGAGCCCGACCTTGAGGCCCGGGGTTGCTGCGGCGCCCAACTTGAACTGCCCGACGATCCCCATGCCGGGATCGATCGGGTGGCGCGGGCCCAGTTCCGCCTGACCCCGGAACAGAAACGGCGCCTGCGCACGGTGGCGGTTCAGATGAACTGGCCCCAGCAACGCATTCTGTCGGATGCTCTGGACGACTGGCTGGACCGGTTGTGCGAGGGGGAAATGAGCAATTGCGCCTGTCTGCGCGCACGGCCTGAATAGGCTACCCGCTCACGCATGGCGGTTATGCGGGCCAAAATCGGGCCGGCCCGCCCGTCTGCCACATTCCCGGCATGTTTCCGACTACAAGACGCGGTTTCGCGGCCATGAAGGTGCCGTGGCCGCTCGGAGGGATGGTTTGGCTCGATCCTATTCAATGGAAGGTGTGGATATGCGTATCCACGGATCCGTCTTGGAGATCCGGACCGAGGGCGAGCGCACGCACGCCAACGGCTCTTCGGCTGCCAATACGTTTGAGAGCTTCCTGTTGGCCATGGATCCGCCCGGCGTCCTGTTTGACATTCGCGGTGCCCACTATGTGTTCTCGGATCTGGAATGGCAGGAGCGTGCCCGCTCCCTCGCCCGCATGTGCCAGGGCCGTCTGATGACGGTGGTGGATCGGGAAGACCAATCCGAACAGACCCGAGCCGTGCTGGACATCCACACTGAGCGCGGCGGCCGTGGCCGCGCATTCCGGTCCCGGGCGAAAGCCCTGGAATGGATGCGGGACATGCTCGCCCAGGCCTGACCCGCCCCTACTGCATGGGCCCGTCCGCGCCCCCGGTCAGGTGCTCGGCCAAGATGGCCTCCATTGCAATCAGGCGTTTGGACGGATCCTCCGCCTCCAGGAGCTGCTGCTTCTCGGCGGCCGCGAAGGGCGCCGACATGGCCAACTGGTCAACCAGCGTCACCAACGGCACGGATGCCACACTCTCCCAGTCCGCAGTCACCTGCTCAATCTGGAACCAGGCCTGGAGCATCTGCACCAGACGGGTCCGGTCTCCCTCGATCGCGGATCTCGGGGTCTGGTCCTGAGGGAAGGCCGTGTAGTCGGCGCGGGCGACGCGGTAGGGCGTCGGCGTGTCCAGCTCCTCGGCCATGACGAAACGGCTGACGCCTTTCAGCGTGATCAGATAGCGGCCATCCTGGGTCTCTTCGAAATGCACGAGGCGGCCGGCTCCACCGATCCGGCGCAGATCCGGCTTGTCGGGAGAACTGCCCTGGCGGGTCTGGATGATGCCGATAAAGCCGCTTCCCCGGCGCACATCGTCGAGCATGTTGAGATAGCGCGGCTCGAACACGTTCAGCGGCAGGAATTCTCCGGGCAGGAGAATCGCCCCGCCCAGCGGGAAGAGCGGCAATTGGTCGGGAAGTGTATGTGTCTCAGCCATGCCTTCGAGATAGGGCGGCCTGCCGGCTTCGCCAAGGCCGGGTCAATCGGCAAAGGCAGGACACGGCAAATCCGGCTGTTCATGACAGCCCGCTTCCACATAGGTCTTCAGCCGGGCTTCGATGAAGTGCACCCAGACCGAGCGGACAATGCCGGCCAGCTCGGCATCGATATCGCCCATCATGGCCAGATCGATCCGGAAACGCGTGGTGCCCGGCGTTTCGCCTTCGGTCAGCGTCCAG